>CAMNEH010000092.1 GCA_946536315.1 uncultured Clostridia bacterium | reverse complement strand
ATTGCGGCAAGTATGCCGGCATGACCACCCTGGAGGCCCGCAAGGCCATCGTGGACGACCTCACTGCGCTGGGCCTGCTCAAAAAGGTGGAGCCGCTCAACCATGAGGTGGGCACCTGCTACCGCTGCCATACCGTGGTGGAGCCGATGGTGTCCAAGCAGTGGTTTGTGAAGATGGCGCCGCTGGCCAAGCCGGCCATCGAATGCGTGAAGAACGGTGAAACCGTGTTCATGCCGGAGCGCTTCAGCAAAACCTATATGAACTGGATGGAGAATATCCGCGACTGGTGCATCTCCCGCCATCTGTGGTGGGGACACCGTATCCCTGCGTGGTACTGCCCGGAATGCGGCGAAACCATTGTGAGCCGGGAAGACCCGACCGCCTGCCCCAAGTGCGGCTGCACGGCCATCACCCAGGACGAGGATGTGCTGGACACCTGGTTCTCCTCCGCGCTGTGGCCGTTTTCCACGCTCGGCTGGCCGGACAAGACCGAGGACCTTGAGTACTTCTATCCGACCGACGTCCTGGTGACCGGGTATGACATCATCTTCTTCTGGGTCGCGCGCATGATCTTCAGCGGTCTGGAGCACATGGGCGAGGTCCCCTTCTGCAAGGTGGTCATCCATGGGCTCGTGCGCGACGCGCAGGGACGCAAGATGTCCAAGTCCCTGGGCAACGGCGTGGACCCACTGGAAATCATTGACAAATACGGCGCAGACGCGCTGCGGTTTTCGCTGTGCATGGGCATCTCTCCGGGCAACGATACGCGCTATACCGATGAAAAGGTGGAAATGGCACGCAACTTTGCCAACAAGGTCTGGAACGCATCGCGCTTCGTGCTGATGAATCTGGACGCGCCGCAGACGCTGGAGGGCAAAGCGCTCACACTGCCGGACCGGTGGATCCTGTCACGGTACGCGCTGGCGGTGCGCGAGGTGACCGACGCGATGGAGAACGCGGAGTACGGCCTCGCGACCCAGAAGCTGTATGATTTCATCTGGAGCGAATTCTGCGACTGGTATATCGAGCTGGCGAAGGCCGGGCTGATGGGCGACGACCCGGAACGCAAGGCGGCGACACAGGCAGTGCTGAGCGAGGTGCTCAGCGGTCTGCTCAGGCTGCTGCACCCCTTCATGCCGTTCCTGACCGAAGAAATCTACGGCCGTCTGCCCGGGCAGACCGGCGCCTCATGCATGCTCTCCGCATGGCCGACGGTCGGCGACGACGTCTTTGAGGCGGACGCGGCGCAGATGGAGGGCATCATGGAGATGGTGCGCGTGATCCGCAACCAGCGCGCTGAACTGAACGTACAGGCGGGGCACCGCGCCAGGCTGATGGTGCGGCCTGCTGCCGACTGGGAGAACGCGATCAGCGGGGCAGAGCCCTATTTCCAGCGCCTGGCCTCTGTTTCCGCCATGGAGATCCTCACCCCCGGCACGACGCCCCAGGGCAAGCTGGTCAGCGCCGTGTGCGAGGCTGGCGAGCTGTTCATCCCGCTGGGCGACCTGGTGGACCTCAAGCAGGAAAAGGCGCGACTTGAAAAGGAGCAGAGTCGCCTTGAGGGCGAAATCACGCGTTCGGAAGCCAAGCTGAACAACCCCGGCTTCACCGGTAAGGCCCCTGCGGCGCTGGTCGAGGCGGAGCGCGCGAAGCTGGAGAAAAACCGTCAAATGCTGGAGACGCTGAAAAAGCGGATCTCAGAGCTGGACTGAGCCATGCCGGAAACCTATCGTCATCAGCCTGTGCTGCTCAATGAGGTGCTGGCCTGCCTGGATCCTCGGCCGGGCCAGACCTTCGCGGACGGTACGCTGGGCGGAGGGGGACACGCGGAAGCGGTCCTCCGCCGCCTGGGCGATACCGGCGTCCTGTATGGCATCGACCGGGACGAAGCGGCCATTCGCGCCGCCACCGCCCGCCTGAGCGGGTATCCGGGCTTTCACGCGCTGCGCGGCAATTTCCATGACGTCGGCGCGCTGCTCCCTCAGAGCCTGCTGCTCGACGGGGCGCTGCTGGACCTGGGCGTTTCATCCTATCAGCTGGATACACCGGCGCGCGGCTTTTCGTATCATGAGGACGCGCCGCTGGATATGCGCATGGATCAGCGCCAGGCGATGACCGCCGCGGACTGGCTGAACACCACGCCGGAAGAAGACATTCGCCAGGCGCTGTACGACTACGGTGACGAGCGCTGGGCCGCGCGGATCGCGCAGAAAATTGGGGAGCGCCGCGCCGCGCAGCCGCTCAGCACCACCATGGATCTGGTCGCCTGCGTGGACGCGGCGATCCCCAAGGCGGTGCGCCGCAAGGATGACGGGCATCCCGCGCGGCGAACGTTTCAGGCGGTGCGCATTGCGGTCAACGATGAACTTCGGCCGCTCGAGCAGGCCCTGAATGACTGGGTCGCCCGCCTGAAGCCCGGCGGCCGGCTCTGTGTGCTGACCTTCCATTCCATCGAGGACCGGCTGGTCAAAAACGTCTTCAGGCGCATGCAGCATCCCTGCGTATGCCCGCCGAAAGCGCCGGTGTGCACCTGCGGCCGCCGGCCGGTCGCCCGGATGCTGTACGGCGGCGCGGTCAAGCCGACAGCGGAGGAAGTCAACGCCAACAGCCGCGCGCATTCCGCGCTGCTCAGGGCGGTGGAACGATTATCGAATGATCAGTGAAAGTGAGGTTCAACACGATGACACATTTTGACGAGGCATATGTACTGTCCGCCTTTCAGTCGCTGCTGGGCATCGACTCGACCACCGGACAGTTCAGGGCGATCCAGGACTGGATCGTTCAGGAAACGGAGCGCCTGGGCTATACGCCGCAGGTCACGCACAAGGGCGGCGTCATCGTCGACCTGGGCGGGGAGGGCGATCCGCTGGTGATCACCGCGCACCTGGACGACATCGGCCTGATGGTGCGCAAAATCAACGCGGACGGCACGCTGAACGTCTGCAATGTGGGCGGCCTGTATCCGTTCTACTGCATGGCAGAAAACGTGCGCGTGTATACCGGCGATGGGCGGGTGTATACCGGCACGGTCTGCCGGACGCCGAATTCCGTGCACGTGACGGAGGAGGAACTGCGCAGCGAGCTGGGCGATTTCCGCAAAAACGTGTGCGTGGTGCTGGATATGCCGGTGCATACGGCGGCCGACACACGCGCGCTGGGCGTCGAAACCGGCGATATGATCGCACTGGAGCCGCGCTTTGCCATGAGCGGCGGATACATCAAGAGCCGCTTTGTGGATGACAAGGCCTGCGTGGCGGTGCTGCTGAACGTGATGAAAACGCTGCGCGAGCAGGGACTGACGCCCAGGCGCAAGGTGTACGCCTATTTTGCCTGCTATGAGGAAATCGGCCACGGCACCACCTACCTGCCTGCGGACACGCGGGACATCCTGTCTCTGGACATCGCTCCGACCGGGCCGGACCAGAACTCGGAGGAGCATAAGGTGTCCATTTTCTGCAAGGACAGCCGTTTCCCGTATCATTATGAGATGACCCTCGAGCTGCGCCGGGCGGCCGCGGACGCCCATCTGGATTATGTGATGGATATCTTTACCCCGCATTACGGCACCGACGGCGACGCCTCCGTGACCGCGGGCTATGATATCCGCCACGCGGCGATCGGCCCGGGCACGGCCAACAGCCACGGCTATGAACGCACGCACATCGACGGGCTGCGCAATACCTACGCGCTGACCATGGCGTATATCCGTCCGTGACAGGTGTACTTTTTTTGTACATTTTCCGACAGGCCGGCAAATAGCGTTTCCGCTCGATTGACAGGGATAAAAAGATGTGATTTAATAAAATATAACGCATGTGATCCCTCGGGACGCGCGCGTTGATTTTCCACAAGGAGGCTTTCATCATGAAGAAACTGATGGCATTGCTGCTGGTCCTGACGATGGCGATGTCCGTGGCTTCGGCTTTCGCGGATGACGCGAAAGTGCTGCACTTTGGCGAAATCAATCCCAAAGTGGGCTACGATCCGCAGACGAACACCAACTCCCGTGCGACCACCATTGAAGAGTGTGTCGTCGAGGGACTGTATTTCTGGAATGACCAGAATGAAGAGATCCCCGTTCTGGCGAAGGACTTCCCGACCATCTCCGAGGATGGTCTCGTCTATACCTTCTCCCTGCGCGAGGGCGTGTACTTCTCCAACGGCACTGAGCTGACCTCTGAAGATGTCAAGTACACCTTCGAGCGCATGTTCACCCCCGCCACCGGCGCGCTGAGCACCTACATGTACAACATGATCGCCGGCGCCAAGGAAATGCTGGCGGGCGAAGCGACGGAGCTGTCCGGCTTCGAAATCGTGGACAAGTATACCTTCAAGATCACGCTGACGCAGCCCTTCTCCTGCTTCACCAAGAACCTGGGCATCGTGTACGCGGCCATCTTCCCCAAGGACGCCTGCGAAGCAGCGGGCAGCGACTGGGGCATCGGCACGCTGGTCGGCACGGGTCCCTACATCCTGGGCGAGCATGACAACAGCTCCGTCACCCTGAACAAGAACCCCAACTACTGGGGCAGCGAGCCGCACTTTGATCAGATTATCGTCACCCTGTTCGACGATGAAAACACCAAGCTGCTGGCCTTCGAAAACGGCGATCTGGACCTGTGCCAGGTGCCGACCGACCTGTACCTGCAGTACCAGGGCACCGAGACCGCGAACAAGTTCCACATCTACTACCCGCTGGGCACGGTGTTCCTCAGCCTGAACCTGTCCGAGGAGTTCAACGGTGAGAAGAACCCCCTCGCCGACGTGAAGGTGCGTGAGGCCATCTCCATGGCGATCGACCGCGAGACCCTGGTCGAATTCATCGACAACGGCCTGGGCACCGTCGCGACCGGCACGGTCAACCCGGCTCAGCTGGGCTTTGTGCAGCGCGAAGCGTATCCCTATGATCCGGACGGCGCCAAGGCGCTGCTGGCGGAAGCCGGCTATCCGGACGGCGTTTCCTTCACCGCGCAGATCCGTTCCACCGACCAGCCCGATATGGTGCAGATCCAGAGCGACCTGGCCGCTGCCGGCATCGATATGAAGCTGGAGCTCGTGGACGCCGCGACCTGGACCTCCCTTCGCAACGCGGGCAACGCGCAGTGCGAATGGATGGGCTGGTTCCCGCTGTATGCGGACCCTGACAACAACATCTACTCCTACTTCCACTCCAGCAACGCCCCGGGCAAGTCTGTGTTCTACAACAACCCCGAGTTTGACGCGCTGATGGACGCGGCCCGCATCTCCACGGATGACGAGGAGCGCGGTGACCTGTATGCCCAGGCGGACGAGATCATGTCCCGTCAGGACTACGCCTGCATCCCGCTGTACTACCCGAACTATGTGTTCGCGGCGCAGGACTACGTCACCAACTTCACCGTCGGCAACCTGATCTATCAGATCTGCTACGATGTGGACTTCAAGTAATCTCTGATTAATACCCTCGGTATTTCGGGCGGCTCCGGATTTCCACAAGGAAGCCGGAGCCGCCTTCCTCATTTTTGCTCAAGGGAGATTCCCCAATGTCCAGATATTTATTGGGCCGGGTGTTTCAGGCGGTGGGCGTGATACTGGCCATTTCACTGATCACCTTTTTTATCCTGAATGTGATTCCGGGCGATCCTGTACAGCTGATGATGGGCGAATTCGCCACGCCGGAGGCGATCGCGCAGGTGCGCGCGCAGATGGGGCTGGACCAGCCGATTTACAAACAGTATTTCGGATGGCTGGGCAATATGCTGCGCGGCGATTTCGGCGTATCCTATTTCCAACACAGGCCGGTGCTGGATATGCTGCTCAATTCTTTCGGGTATACGGCGCGGCTGGCGGTGTTTGCCTATGTCCTGGCCCTGGTGTTCGGGCTGGTTTTCGGCATCCTGGCCGCGGTATTTCATAATAAATTTCTGGACCGCCTGCTGATGACGCTGTCGATTGCCGGCGTATCTGCGCCGAACTTCTGGGTCGCGATCATCCTGCAGATTTATTTTGGTCTGACGCTGAAATGGTTCCCGATTTCCGGGGCGAAGGCGTTCAATTACTACGTGCTGCCGGCCGTGGCGCTGGGCACGCGCTACGCGGCGTCCATATCGCGCATCACGCGCACCAGTATGCTGGAGGTCACCAAGCAGGACTATATGCGCACCGCGTCCGCCAAGGGCGTTCACGGCTGGATGCTGGTCATGAAGCACGCGTTCCGCAACGCGCTGATTCCGGTCGTCACGGTCGCGGGCACGGACCTGGGCAACATCCTGACTGGCTCCATGCTGATCGAAACCGTGTTCACCATCGACGGCATCGGCAAGCTGATGGTTGACGCCATCAACCAGCGCGACCTGCCGCTGGTGCAGGGCGGCGTGATGTATATTGCGGTGATCTGTGTGGTCATCTACCTTCTGGTCGATATCCTGTATGCGGTCATCGATCCGCGTATCCGTCTGGGAGGAGGTGCCGAAGGATGAGCAAACGCAAGCAAACACAGGAATACCGTTCATATTACCAGGTCAGCTGGGACATTCTGCGCAAAAACCGCGTGGCTATGTTCTGCCTGCTGATCATCCTGATGCTCACGATCATCGCCATCTTCGCGCCATACCTGACGAAATACGACCCGAACGCGACCAAGCCCCGCGACCGTTTCCAGAGCCCAAATGCCGAGCATCCCTTCGGCACCGACCAGTACGGGCGCGACATCCTCACGCGGATCTTTTACGGGTGCAGGATTTCCCTTTCCGTCGGCATCATTTCCCAACTCATCGCTTCGCTGCTGGGGTACTTCATCGGCGTTTGCGCCGGTTATTTCGGCGGCAGGACGGACAGCGTCCTCTCCTTCATCATCCAGGTGTTTTCCTCCTTCCCGTTCCTGCTGTTTTCCATCGCTGTCATGTTCATCCTCGGACCGGGGCTGGTCAATCTGTATATCGCGCTCGGTCTGCTCGGCTGGACCTCGACCGCGCGCCTGATCCGCGGCGAGGTGCTGCGCATCAAAAACAGCGAATACATTCAGGCCTGTGTGGTCGGCGGCGGATCGCCGTTCCGCGTCATCATGAAGCACCTGCTGCCCAACTGCGTGCCGATCCTCATCATCACCGTCACTTTGGGCATCCCGAACGCCATCCTCTCGGAGGCTTCGCTCAGCTATCTCGGTCTGGGCGTGTCGCCGCCCACGGCGTCCTGGGGCTCCATGATCTCCGAGGCGCAGCCCTTCATCCGTGGATACACGTATTACAGCCTGTTCCCCGGACTGGCCATCATCATCACGGTGCTGTCGTTCAACCTGCTGGGGGATGGCCTGCGCGACGCGCTGGACCCCAAACTGCGCAGCTGAGAGGAGGACGGCATGTCAGATAATATTTTGCAGGTCCGTGACCTGTGCATGAGCTTTTTCAACAAACACGGCGAGCTTCCCGCGGTCAACCACGTCAGCTTTGACGTGGAGCGTGGGAAAACCCTGGGCATCGTGGGTGAGTCCGGCTGCGGCAAGTCCATGACCAGCCTCTGCGTGATGGGACTCTACCCTCAGCCGCAGGGAAAGATCGTCGGCGGCTCCATCCTGTTTCAGGGCAGGGATATGACCAAGCTCCCGCCGCGCGAGCTGCACAAAATCCGCGGCAAGGGCATGGCGATGATCTTCCAGGAGCCGATGACCAGCCTGAATCCGGTCCTGACCATCGGCGATCAGATCATGGAAACGATCCGCCTGCACGAGCACGTCTCGCGTCAGGAGGCGAAACGCCGCGCCATGGAAATGATCGCCATGGTCGGGATCCCCATGCCGGAAAAAATCTTCGCGTCCTGCCCGCACCAGCTGTCCGGCGGCATGCGCCAGCGCGCCATGATCGCCATGGCGCTGTCCTGCGATCCGGAGCTGCTGATCTGCGACGAACCGACCACCGCGCTGGACGTGACGGTGCAGAGCCAGATCCTTTCGCTCATTAACCGCCTGAAGGCGCAGACCGGCACGTCTGTGATGCTGATCACGCACGATATGGGCGTCATCAACGAGATGGCGGATACGGTCATCGTCATGTACGCGGGACAGATCGTGGAGCAGGCCGCGACGGCGGATCTGTTCGCGCATCCGACGCACCCGTACACCTCCGGGCTGATCCAGTCCATCCCGCCGCTGAACCGCGAGGTGGAGGAGCTGAACGTCATCCCAGGCTCCGTGCCCATGCTGTACGAGCTGCCCAAAGGCTGCCTGTTCGCGCCGCGCTGCCCCTATGCCACCGCGCGCTGCGCCGCGGAGCGCCCGGACATCGTCACCGCGTCCGAGGGGCACCAGGTGCGCTGCTTCCGCTGTATGCCCGGATGGGAGGGACAATAACATGGCTGAACCGTTGCTGCGCGTCAGCAATCTGAAAAAATACTATAGTCTGAAGACCGGCAAGCTGCTGGGCGGCAAGACCACCGTCAAGGCGGTGGACGGCATCAGCTTTGACCTGGAGGCCGGCCAGACGCTGGGCATCGTGGGCGAGTCCGGCTGCGGCAAATCGACCATGGGCAAAACCATCATCCGCCTGATCGAGCCCACCTCGGGGATCATCATGCTGGACGGCGAAGACTTCACGGCGCTATCCGGGCAGGACCTGAAGCGCGCGCGCCGCAAGATGAAGCTGATTTTTCAGGACCCGTTCGCGTCGCTGAACCCGCGCATGACCGTCAAGGATATCATTGGCGAAAACATCGATATCGATCATACCTACGCGACCAAAGCCGAGCGGGACGACCGCATCCGCGAGGTGATGGAGCAGTCCGGGCTGAACCTGGACTATATGGACCGCTATCCGCACGAATTTTCCGGCGGCCAGCGCCAGCGCATCGGCATCGCGCGCGCCATCGTGCTGCCGCCCAAGCTGGTCATCTGTGACGAGCCCGTCTCCGCGCTCGACGTGTCCATTCAGGCGAAGATTATCAACCTGCTGAAAAAGCTGCAGAAGGACATGGGCCTGAGCTATATTTTCATTTCACACGACCTGTCCGTGGTCAAGCACATCTCCGACCGCGTCGGCGTCATGTACCTGGGGCATATGATGGAGCTCGCCGACAAGCGGAGCCTGTACAGCAATCCGTTAAATCCGTATACACAGGCGCTGATTTCCGCGATTCCCAAGCTGCCCGGAGAAACTACGCAGGACAAGATCGAGCTGGCCGGGGACATTCCCAGCCCGGCCAATCCGCCCACGGGCTGCTGCTTCCACACGCGCTGCCCGTATGCGAAGCCCATCTGCGCTGAGGTACGCCCCGAGCTCAAGCAGGTCGGGGACGACCACTGGTGCGCGTGTCACAGGGTATAGCCTGCAGTCACAGACAGCTTCCATGTCTGAAGAAAAGCATGGGCCAGTTATGCATTCGTTGAACGCCCGCATATACGAAGGAGGCGCCGGCCATGGGGGAATGCATCCGGTGTGGACGAGGGGAAACGGAAGAAAGAACATATGTTCTGGTGAAAACAGAATCGGAGATCATCGAGCGGCCGGGAGAAAGGCATAAAATACGTATCACCCGGGAAACGGTCACCGAAATCCTGCACGTGCCGATCTGCCACAGCTGCGCCAGAAAACAGAAGCTCAGGGCGGTGCTGATGACGCTGCCGATCACGCTGCTGGTCACTCCGGTGCTGGCGATCATGTCCCTTTTCACGGTCAGGGGCGGCAGGAATATCCGGCAGGAGGTGGCGTCCCTGCCCACGACGCTCCTCTTTGCGGCCGCGGTCATCCTGATATGCGGGCTGTCGGTGTTCATCCCGATCCCCACGGAAATGTACAAGCGGGACATCCTGCAAAAGCAGATGGGGCTGGATCCCAATGTGCTGGTGGTTCCGCTGGACAGGAACTGCATGACGCGTAAGAAAACGAAGCCGCTGACGGCCTCGAGCGTGCGCTATCACTGCCACCTGAAAACCGCGCTGGCGGATCAGCTGGTCCCGCTCATTGAGGGGACAGTGGACGAAGCCGCCGCGCAGGCGCTGATCGGCCAAACCTTTACCGGTGAAACGCCAGCGCGTTGAAGCCAGATAGTAAAACCGGCGTCTTCTGATGAAGCGCCGGTTTTGACGTGGTAGAAGCGATCATTGTCCGGCCGGAGCGGATCGGCTCGGCTCGGGCGACGCAGAGGGATTACGGTGCTCCGGCCAGCTCAGACTCCGCTTTTTCAGCGATGTGACCGCGGCCGTCGGCGGCGAACAGCGTCACGCCGGCGGAG
>CAMNEH010000091.1 GCA_946536315.1 uncultured Clostridia bacterium | reverse complement strand
CACCAACGTGATTTCCATCACGGACGGGCAGATCTTCCTGGAGACCGAGCTGTTCCACAGCGGCATCATGCCGGCCATTGACCCCGGTATTTCCGTCAGCCGCGTCGGCGGCGACGCGCAGATCAAGGCGATGAAGAAGGTGGCCGGCAGCCTGAAGCTGCTGTACAGCCAGTACCGTGAGCTGCAATCCTTCGCCCAGTTCGGTTCCGACCTGGACGCGGATACCAAGGCCCGTCTCGCGCAGGGCGCGCGCATTGTGGAAGTGCTCAAGCAGAACCGCAACCACCCCGTCCAGGTGGAGCTGCAGGTATGCATTTTCTATGCCGTCACGCATGATTATCTGGCGCAGGTGGACGTATCCAAGGTGTCCGAGTACGAGCAGGGCCTCTACGAGCGCATGTCCGCGCAGCACACGGACGTGCTGGACGCCATCCGCACCACCGGCCTGCTCGAAGCGGAGACCGAGGCCAAGCTCCAGCAGGCGCTCAACGGCTATACCGCGGACTTTGTCAAGGCACATCCCTAAAGGAGGCGCGTCATGGCAGGATCGTCCATGAAAAGCATCAAGCTCCGCATCAAGAGTGTGGAGAGTACGATGCAGATCACGCGGGCCATGCAGCTCGTAGCGACCTCCAAGCTGCGCCGCTCCAAGGAGCGCATGGAGATGAGCAAGCCCTATGCGAGCATCTCCCGCGAGGCCATTCAGGCGGCCATTCTCGCCTGCGGCGACAAGAGCGTGCCCTATGTAGAAGCGCGGCCCGTTAAAAAACGCTGCTATATCGTGATCGCCGGGGAACGCGGCCTGGCCGGTGGCTACAACAACAATATCTTCAAGGCGCTGGCCGCGGATGCTGGCGATACGCCCTACGTTGTCCTGCCCATTGGCCGCAAGGCCATCGATAAGTACCAGCATCTGGGCATCGAGACGCTCGACCAATCGCATACGCACGTCGAGGGCATCAGCGTCGGCATGTGCTACAAGCTGGTTAAGCGCCTGACAGAGGGCTACCTGGACGGCGCGTTTGATGAGGTCGTGCTGGTCTATACGACGTTTGTCAGCATGATGAGTCAGGAAGTCCGCGTGGAGCGCCTGCTGCCGGTCGAGCCCGAAAGTGAACCCGCGGCCGGGCACCGCATCGTCCAGACCCTCTATGATCCGAATCCGGAAGAAACGCTGATGGCGGTCATGCCGGATTACCTGGCGGGGCGGCTGTATTCCGCCGCCTGCGACGCGTTTGCCAGCGAGGTCGCCGCGCGGCGTAACGCGATGGACTCGGCCACCAAGAACGCCGGAGAGATGATCGACGGCCTGCGCCTGAAGTACAACCGCGCGCGTCAAGGCGCGATCACTCAGGAAATCACGGAAATCGTCGCCGGCTCCGAGGCATAACAGACTCAGGGCCATATTGAGGAAAGGGGAACTGCATCAGTGAGCAGTCAGAACATCGGAAAGGTCGTCCAGGTCATCGGGCCTGTGCTCGACATCCGTTTTGAAGACGGACATCTGCCCGAGCTGCTGTCCGCCATCCAGATTCAGAGCGGAGACCGTACGATCACCGCGGAGGTCGCGCAGCACATCGGCGACAACGTCGCACGCTGCGTGTCCATGAACGCGACGGACGGTATGGTACGCGGTCTGGACGCGGTCGATACGGGCAGCCCGATCACCGTACCGGTCGGCAATGAATGCCTGGGCCGCATCTTTAACCTGCTGGGAGAGCCGATCGACGAGCTGCCGCCGGTGGAGACCGCCGAGCGCTGGCCCATCCACCGCCCCGCGCCGTCCTTTGAGGAGCAGGAATCCTCCACGGAGATCCTGGAAACCGGCATCAAGGTGGTCGACCTGATCGCGCCGTACGCCAAGGGCGGTAAAATCGGCCTGTTCGGCGGCGCCGGTGTCGGAAAAACCGTGCTGATCATGGAGCTGATCAACAACGTGGCCAAGCAGCACGGCGGCCTGAGCGTGTTCGCCGGCGTAGGCGAACGCACGCGCGAGGGCAACGACCTGTACAATGAAATGAAGGAGAGCGGCGTCATCAATAAGACCGCGCTCGTCTACGGCCAGATGAACGAGCCGCCGGGAGCGCGTATGCGCGTAGCGCTGTCCGGCCTGACCATGGCGGAGTACTTCCGTGACCGGGAAAACCAGGACGTGCTGCTCTTCATCGATAACATCTTCCGCTTCACCCAGGCGGGCTCCGAGGTATCCGCACTGCTCGGGCGCATGCCCAGCGCTGTGGGCTATCAGCCGACCCTGGCAACGGAAATGGGCGCCCTGCAGGAGCGCATCACCTCCACCCGCAAGGGATCCATCACATCGGTACAGGCCGTGTACGTACCCGCCGACGACCTGACCGACCCGGCTCCGGCCACGACCTTCGCCCACCTGGACGCCACCACCGTTCTGAGCCGTTCCATTTCCTCGCTGGGCATTTACCCCGCCGTGGACCCGCTCGAATCCACCAGCCGCATTCTGAGCCCGGAGATCCTGGGCCAGGAGCACTATCAGGTCGCGCGCTCCGTGCAGAGCATCCTGCAGCGGTACAAGGAGCTGCAGGACATCATTGCCATCATGGGCATGGATGAGCTGAGCGACGAGGATAAGCTGATCGTTGCCCGCGCGCGCAAGGTGCAGCGCTTCCTGAGCCAGCCCTTCTCCGTGGCGGAGCAGTTCACCGGTATGGAAGGCAAGTATGTGCCGCTGAAGGAAACGATCCGCGGCTTCAAGGAGATCATCGAAGGCAAGCACGACGACCTGCCCGAAAGCGCGTTCCTGTTTGTCGGCACGATCGAAGAAGCGATCGAAAAAGCAAAAAAGGGTGAGCACTGATGGCCGCTGTTTTTTCCCTGCAGATCGTTACGCCGGACCGCCTGATTTATGACGGCGAGGCGGAGCGCCTGATCGTCCGTACCCTGACAGGCGATGTTTGCATCCTGGCGCACCATATCGATTACGCGGCTGCGCTGGTCCCCGGAGAAGCCTCCGTGGTCACCGCGGACGGCGAGCGCGTCGCTGCCTGCAGCGGCGGGCTGCTCAGCGTCAGCGACAATCAGGTGCGCCTGATGGCCACCACCTTTGAGTGGCAGGACGAGATCGACCTGGCCCGCGCCCAGCGGGCGCAGGAGGCGGCTGAAGCGCAGCTGAAGACCATGAGCGCCGACGATCAGAACTACGCCCTGGTCGAGGCCAAGCTCAAGCGCGCCCTCGCCCGTATCCGCACAAAAACCTGAGAACTCTGCTTTTCTATACGCCGGGGCGCAGCCGCGCTCCGGCGTTTGCTATGGCGCTGCCGGGAATGATTTCAAATTATCACTTTTCAACCGAAAAAAACTGTGATATACTATTTTTTGCTGTCGTATCAGCAGCACTTGAAGACGCAGGAGGCAAGCATGAACCAGCCGATATTACTGATTATGGCCGCGGGCATGGGATCCCGCTACGGCGGCATGAAGCAGGTGGATCCGGTCGGCCCGGGCGGCGAAGCGATACTGGATTACAGCCTGTACGACGCTTACCGTGCCGGATTCCGGCGCGTAGTGTTTCTGATCCGCCCGGAAATGGCGGAGGATTTCAAGTCGCACATGGCCCCGCGTGTGGACGGAAAGATGGAAGCGGTCTACGCCTTCCAGGATATTTCTATGCTGCCGGACGGGCTCACCCCGCCCCCGGAACGGACCAAGCCCTGGGGCACCGGCCACGCCGTGCTGTGCTGCCGGGATTATCTGGACGCGCCGTTTTCCGCCATCAACGCAGACGACTACTACGGCGTTCAAGCCTTCCGGGAAGCCTATGATTTCCTGAGCAGCAACCGCGAGGACGACCTGTACATGATGGTTGCCTACCGGCTGAAGAATACGCTCACCGAGACCGGCTACGTGTCCCGCGGCGTCTGCCGGACGGACGAGGCCGGTTTCCTGACCGGCATCCGCGAGACCACACACATCATTTCCACCGTGGACGGGCCGCTGTACACCGAGGACGGAGACACCTACCGCCGGCTGGCCCCGGAGACACCGGTGAGCATGAACCTGTGGGGCTTCATGCCCTCGCTGTTGCCCGCCCTGGCGCGCGATTTTTCCGCATTCCTCAAGGAAAACCTTCAAGCGCCAAAGGCGGAGTTTTATCTGCCCTTCGCGGTCAACGACATGATCGAGCGCGGGGAGGCGCGCGTGCGCGTCCTGACCACCCCCGACCGCTGGCATGGCGTCACCTACCGTGAGGACAAGCCCGCGGTGCAGCGCGCCATCCGCGAGCTGATCGACGCGGGGATCTACCCCGAATCACTGTACTGAGGGAGGGACCGCATGTATACTGTCAGCGAGCTGTTTGACCTGCAGCATACTATGGCCGGCGCTTTCCTCGCGCGCTTCACCTGGCCCTGGGAAGCTCTCCCCCACATCAAGGACGAGGTCGTCCGGCTGATCGGCACCCTCTCTGATGAATACCGCGAGGTGGCGCCTCAGGTGTTCGCGCACCAGACGGTGCGCATCGCGCCGACCGCATCGCTCACCGGGCCGGCCATCATCGGCCCCAACACTGAGCTCAGGCCCGGCGCGTTCATCCGCGGCAGCGTCCTGGTCGGCGCGGACTGCGTGGTCGGCAACTCGGTTGAGCTCAAGAACGTGATCATCTTTGATCATGTTCAGGTGCCGCACTACAATTACGTTGGCGACAGCATCCTCGGCTACGGCGCGCACATGGGCGCCGGCGCCGTCACCTCCAACATCAAGTCCGACCGCACGCCCGTCACCATCCGGGACGGTGAAGCGCGGATCGAAACGGGTCTGCGCAAGATGGGCGCGATCCTGGGCGACTGGGTGGAGGTCGGCTGCAACAGCGTCCTGAACCCTGGCACAGTCATCGGCCGCCGCAGCCGCGTCTATCCGCTCAGCTGCGTGCGCGGCGTCGTGCCCGCTGAACACATCCACAAGCACAACGGTGAAATCGTCAGTATCATTAAGGAGTAATCATTCATGGGCAAGTATTTCGGCACGGACGGGTTCCGCGGGGAGGCCAATGTCACCCTGACCGCGGATCACGCGTTTAAAATCGGCAAGTTCTTAGGCTGGTACTTCGGCGAACGGCGCCGCAAGGAAGGCGAAGACGGCGCGCCGCGCGTCGTGATTGGCAAGGACACCCGCCGCTCGAGCTATATGTTCGAGTATGCGCTGTGCGCCGGCCTCACGTCCACCGGCGCGGACGCCTACATCATGCACGTCACCACCACGCCCAGCGTATCCTACGTCGTGCGCACGGAGGGCTATGACTGCGGCATCATGATTTCCGCCAGCCACAACGCCTATTACGACAACGGCATCAAGCTGATCGCCAGCAACGGCGAAAAGATGGACGAGGAGACGATCGCTGCGGTCGAGCAGTACCTGGACGGACTGACGCCCGAACCGCCGGCCGTCACCCGCAGCCGCATCGGCAAGACCGTCGATTTCGCCGCGGGCCGCAACCGCTACATCGGCTTCCTCATTTCGCTGGCGACGCGCTCCTACCGTGGCATGCGCATCGGCCTGGACTGCGCCAACGGCTCTGCGTGGATGATCGCGAAGTCCGTGTTTGACGCGCTCGGCGCGCGCACCTTCGTGATCGGCGCCGATCCCGACGGCCTGAACATCAATCGCGGCTACGGCTCCACCCATATCGAAAACCTCCAGCGCCTCGTGCGGGAGGAAAAGCTGGACGCCGGCTTCGCGTTTGACGGCGACGCCGACCGCTGCCTGTGCGTGGACGAGCAGGGCAATGTCCTGACCGGCGACCATATCCTGTACATCTGCGGGTGCTACATGAAGGACCACGGCGAGCTGCCAGGCAACCTGATCGTCAGCACCGTGATGTCCAACTTCGGCTTCTTCCGCTCGCTGGACGAAGCCGGCATCAGCTATGAGAAGACCGCGGTCGGCGACAAATATGTCAGCGAAGCCATGGTCAAAAACGGCAGCCGCCTGGGCGGCGAGCAGTCCGGACACATTATCTTCAAGAAGTTCGCGACGACCGGCGACGGCATCCTCACCGCGATCAAGGTGATGGAGGTCATGCTCGAAACCAAGCATACCCTGAGCGAGCTCAGCCAGCCCATGTATTTCTATCCCCAGACGCTGAAGAGCATTCACGTGACCGACCAGGAAGCCGCCCTCGCCGACAAGGTCGTCCAGACCGCCATCCATGAGGCCGAGGAGCGCATCGGCGACAACGGCCGCGTGCTCGTGCGCAAGAGCGGCACCGAGCCCGTGATCCGCGTCATGGCCGAGGCCGAGGACCAGGCCGTCTGCGATACCGCCGTAAGGGAAATCATCGCCGTCATCGAGGCGAAGGGATACGCGGTCAAGTAAACAGAAAACAACGCCGTCCGTTCAGATGGCCGGGCGGCGTTGTTTTTATGTTGTTCAGCGTGTCACGGCCGGAAGCGGAGAATGTGGTGCTCTGCCGCATAGCCGGCGGCCGGGCTGTTGTCCGGCGCGATCATGATCAGCGGGGAGCAGCCTGCCAATGCGTCGCTGCCGATCGAAGTCTGGGCGTTTGGAATGCTGATCCAGTGCAGATCACTGTTCTTGAACGCCTCGTTGCCGATGCTGAGACAGGTGGCCGGGATCTGGGCGGTGGTCGCCGCTGTATTCATGAACGCCTGGTCGGCGATACTCTCCAGATCGGCCGGCAGCTCCAGCGTCCCGGTTTCTTCGATCTGCCACCCCAATACGGACACCTCAAAGAACAAATCGCTTGTATTATAGCTGACCGCTACCTTCAGCACGCTGTCGTCTTCCAGCGTCAGGCCTTCTCTGGTCAGGCCATATGCGTAAAAGTAACGTGCCAAGTTGGCTTTTCTCGATCCTGCCGGCCAATAGCTGTAGGAACCGCCGCTGCTGCTAATCGGATAGTTTTGATTTCCCAGCACCGTAAATGTCGCATCGCCCAGATAGGCCGTATCGATGAACAGCTGTCCATAGGACTGGATATTCCAAGTATCATCGAAATATACGCCCTCATTCTGCCAGCTTCCGGTGTGTACCGGGTAGCTTTGGGCCAACGAATTGCACCGTCCGGTGGCGGTCGCGCCGGACCTGTGTGTGCCGTTGTCCAGCATTCCGTAGATCAGCTCATCGTTGATACAGAAATAGTCGTGGCTTTCACTACCACTGACAGCTGCTGTACTGCCCGACGGGTCATCCCAGGTTACGTCTGTATGATGCCACTGGCCACCCAGCTTCATCAGGTTCCAGGCATGCGTGTTGCTGGTCACACGCTCGTTGGAGATGCCCGCGGCGTTCAGCAGGAACTGATACGCTTTGGAATAGCTATCACATACGCCATAGCCCCTGAGCAGCACGTCCTCCGCGCCGTAGTACGAATATGTCAGGTCATAATATGCGTGATGCGTCAGCCAGTCATGCAGATTGAGCGCCGTTTGCCAGTCATCCCCGGCCACCCGGCATTCGCTCAGAACCTGCTGCACTTTCTGCTGCAGCGTCGGATGGCTCCCATCCCCTTCTACGGTAAACGTCAGGATGTCCGCGTAGCTACTCCCTTCCTTCAAATAATAAAACACCACCAGTTGATAGTCGCCCGCCGCTACGAAGAGGCATGATTCAATCGTTTCGCCAGGCTGCGCATCCGTGACCAAATACTCGGTCGAAAAATACCCTGCAGGGTCCATCGAGTAGAAACTCACGTCCATGCTCTGCACGGGTCCTTCACTGTCAATCAGGTCCTGGTCAAGGGTCGCCGTAAACAGACCAGTCTCGGTCAGCGTCGGCTGACGTTGTATGCTCAGCTTTACGCCTTGTTGTGATGCGCGTAAATACGGTATTCTCGTCCGATCCAGTGCTTTGACCCTGGCCTCCAGCTCGCGTACGCGCTTTTGATAGGGATTGGACGGCTTCCCGGCGGCCAGCGCGGTCTGCGCAGCCAGCAGGGCCAGCGCCAATACCATCACGGTCCAAAAAATACAGTGTTTCCTAGTCATCGTGCATCACTCCTTTAACCGTATTATAACGCATGATGAAAGTTCTGGCAAGTCATTTTCCGTCGGCGTCACCTTTCACAGACCCGCTTGCCGGTCATGTGCTCGGGGATCAGCGCGAAGAGCAGAGTCCGCGGGCCTGAATGGCGGATCTCGTCCTCGATGTAGCGCTGATCATCGGTGAATTTGCGGCTGAGCAGGCGCGAGATCTCATAGGTCCTGTCGCGGTCCGTGATCAGGGCGATCCGCCCGAATACGATGACGCTGCGGAACGTCAGGAACCATTCGCCGTCCTGCCGCACTCCATCGTCCATGACGCAGAAGGAGGCCTTATCGTGCCGCCGGATCGCGTCCAGCTTATGGCCGGCCGGTCCGCCGTGAAAATAGAGCCGGCCGTCATCCTCGCAATAATAATGATTCATCGGCATGCCGTAGGGATAGTCGTCATCCCCGAGCACCGACAGTACGCCCCTGGGCGCGCGCTTCAGCAGCTCGACGCACGCTTCCCGGCTCAGCTGCTGTCTGAATCGCTGCATCTCACGGAACATTGTTTTCCCTCCCTGATCGGTTGTCCTGGTTATCATACGATGGAATCATACCACACCGACCGGTTTCTTTCAACCGGGGATTGGCTTTTCCGCGGATTCGTGGTATGATAGCGCTGAAATATGCGCGCTGATCTCTTGCCGGAATATGCCAGGCAGGGACATCAGCGTCAGGTGGACGAAAATCGCACATTCACGGAGGGAACCATATGCCGGACATTCTTCTGGAAATCTGCTGCGGATCGGCAGACGACGTCATCGAGGCGGCGCGCGGCGGCGCGAACCGGGTCGAGCTGAACAGCAATCTGTTTCAGGGCGGACTGACGCCGTCCATCGGCACGGTGGAGGTGGCCCGCGCCAGCGTGAGCATCCCCATCGTCGGGATGATCCGCCCGCGAGCAGGCGGCTTTTGCTACACGGAAACAGAATGGGCGACCGCGAAAGCAGACGCGAAGGCGCTGAAGCGCGCCGGCGTGGACGCGCTGGTGTTCGGGTTTCTGCACGCGGACGGGACCGTCGACGAGCGCCGCACGCGGGAGATGGTCTCGATGGCGGATGGCCTGCCATGCGTGTTTCATCGCGCTTTCGACGTCGTCCTGGACTGGAAGCGCGCGCTGGAGCAGCTGATCCGCTGTGGGATCCGGCGCGTCCTGACCTCCGGGCAGGAAAGCGACGTCTTTTTCGCGCTGGACACGATCGCGGAAATGATCCGCTTCGCGGGCGACGCCATCGAGATCCTGCCCGGCGCTGGCGTGACGCTGCGCAATATCCGGCGGGTCGTCGAGGCGACCGGCTGCACACAGGTACACGTAGCGGCGCACCGGACGCTGCCGGAAACCTCAGTCGCCAACAACCGCAGCATCTACTACGGCGGGGCGCTGTACCCGCCGGAGGACCGTTTTGAAATCACGGACGCGGAGGCCGTCGCCGCGCTCCGCGGAAAGCTCGGGTGATCACATGTTTGCCATCATCGGCACCTGGAAAATGTGCCTGAACGGCCTGCGCGAGGCGCAGGCGCTGCTGGCGTCGGGCCGGCCTGCCGGCGACGCGGTGGAGCGCGCCATCGTCTGTGTGGAGGACGAGCCGGACTATACCTCCGTCGGCTACGGCGGCCTGCCCGGCGCGGACGGCCGCGTGACGCTGGACGCGGCGTATATGGACGGCCAGCTTCTGCGCGTCGGCGCGGTCATGAGCGTGGAAAACGTGCGCAATCCCATCCGGCTCGCGCGCGCCCTCTGCGGTCGGACGACCGACTGCGTCCTCGCCGGGCGCGGCGCTGAGCAGGCGGCCATCGGGATGGGCCTTCCGCTGCGCGACATGCGGACGGAGGCCTCGCTGCGCCGCTGGCGCGAAGCCGTGAGCGCACCGGCACATACGCCGGACGCCTATCGCGGGCATGACACGGTGTGCGTGCTCGCGCTGGACGGCGAAGGCCGGATGTGCGCCGGGACCTCGACCTCGGGTCTCTTCATGAAAGCGCCGGGACGGGTGGGCGATTCGCCGATGCCCGGATCCGGCTATTACTGCGACGCGCAGTATGGCGCGGCCGCGGCGACCGGGCTCGGGGAGGACATCATGCGCGGCTGCCTCGCCTATGAAGCCGTCTCGCTGATGCGGCGCGGCGCGGCGCCCGACGTGGCCTGCAGGGAGGCGCTGGACAGCCTGACGAAGCGGAAGCTGTCGCTGGGCGAGGACGCGGGGAGCATCAGCCTGATCGCCCTCTCCCCCGACGGCGGCTTCGGCGCGGCGACCACGCTGGACTGCTTTCCGTTTGTCACTGCCACCTCCGCCGGCGTGACGCTGTTCGCCGCCGAC
>CAMNEH010000090.1 GCA_946536315.1 uncultured Clostridia bacterium | reverse complement strand
CGCCTTGATGCTGCCCGCCTCCTTCGCCAGGCGCAGCGCATCCACAGTGGTCACCTGCGCCTGCCGCCGCAGCGCCACGTCGATCCCCTTGGGATACTCCGCCGCGCCCGTGATGACGGGCATGGGATCGATCTGCTGGGTATTGACGATGATCTGGCCCTCCGGCTTCAGAAACGGCAGCGCGCGCAGCGCCTCAAGCATCTCAAAGGAAAGGATGATGTCCGCGCCGCCCTTCTCGATGATCGGCGACCAGACCTGATCGCCGAAGCGCACATAGGTGGTCACGCTGCCGCCGCGCTGGCTCATGCCGTGCACCTCGGAAACCTTCACATCATACCCGGCGTTCAGCAGGGTATTGCCCAGCACGCGGCTGGCCAGCAGTGTGCCCTGGCCGCCGACACCGACAATCATGATACTGGTGACACTCATGCCTGCTCAGCCTCCTTTTCGATCGCGTGGAATGGACATACATTGACGCAGAGCCCGCAGCCGTTGCACTGCGTAGTGTCCACGGTCACGCGTCCCTCGCGGATGGTCAGCGCCGGGCAGCCCAGCTTCATACAGACGCGGCAGTCGCGGCAGGCGTCCGGGTTCACACGGCAGTGGCCGGAGTACTTCACGTACTTGAGCAGGGCGCACGGCCGCTGCGCGATGATGACGGAGGGCTCCTTCACGGCGACCTCCTCGCGGACCGCGGCCTCCATCGCGCGGACGTCGAACGGATCCACCACGCGCACGCGGTCGATGCCGACCGCCTTGCACAGCAGTTCCAGGTCCACCTGTTTGGTCGCTTCGCCGCGAATGGTCTTGCCCGTGGTCGGGTTGTCCTGGTGTCCGGTCATGCCCGTGATCGAGTTGTCCAGGATGATCACGGTATTGATGCCTTTGTTGTACACCACGTCGATCAGCCCGGTGATGCCGGAGTGAATGAACGTCGAATCGCCGATCACGCTGACCAGCTTCTCCGCGAACGCCTCTCCCCTGGCCTTTGCCATGCCCAGCGCGGCGCCGATGGACGCGCCCATACAAATGGTGGTATCGATCGCGCCGAGCGGCGGGGTCGCGCCGAGGGTGTAGCAGCCGATATCGCCCGCGACCGTCAGGCCGAGCTTTTTCAGAACATAGAAGGTCCCGCGATGCGGACAGCCTGCGCACATGACCGGCGGACGCACCGGCACGTTGGCGTCCGGCTGCGCTGACTGAGCGGGCGCCTCGCCCAGCACCGCCTGCCGGATCATGGCCGAGGTGTACTCGCCCAGCATGGTGAACGCCTCTTTGCCGATCACGCGCGTGTTGGACAGGCCCAGCGCCCGCAGCTGCGTTTCGATGAACGGATCCAGCTGCTCGATGACGTACACCGTCTCATGCTGTTCGGCAAAGCAGCGCAGCTGCTGCTCCGGCAGTGGCCAGACCATGCCCAGCTTCAGGTAGTCCGCCTTGTCGCCCAGCGCCTCCCGCGCGTACAGGTAGGAGATGCCGGCGCAGATCTCGCCGATCTTCGCGCCATTGGAGATGACTTTGTTCAGGTCCGTCGCTTCGGCGAATTTCTTCAGCGCGAGGGTCCTGTTTTCCACATCCACGTGCCGCCTGATCGCGTTGGCCGGGGCCATCACATACTTGGCAGGCTTCTTTTCATACGGCTTAAGCGGCGCTTCCTCCGGATCGCCCACGGGCGCCAGGCTCTGTGAATGCGCGACGCGCGTGGTCAGCCGCAGGAAGAATGGCGTATCAAAGCGCTCGCTCAGCGCGAACGCCGCTTTGGTGAAGGCCAGGCACTCAGCAGAGTCCGACGGCTCCAGCATCGGGCATTTGGACGCTTCGGCATAGTGGCGGGAATCCTGCTCGTTCTGGCTGGAATGCATGCCCGGGTCGTCGGCGACGGCGATGACCAGGCCACCTTTGACCCCCGTATAGCTGGCGGTAAACACCGGGTCGGCCATCACGTTCAGACCGACATGCTTGCAGCACGTCATCGCGCGCGCGCCGGCGATGGACGCGCCGATGGCCACCTCGGCCGCCACTTTCTCATTGGGTGCCCATTCGCAGTAGATGTCCGGATACTGTACGGCGCTCTCCGTGATTTCTGTACTCGGCGTACCTGGGTAGGACGCGATGACGCGCGCTCCGGCCTCATATGCGCCGCGCGCGACGGCAGCGTTGCCGATCAGCAGCTGTGATTTCATGGCTGTACCTCGATTTCGTTCTGTTGCGCGACGACGCTTTCGCCGCAGTAGATCTGCCGGAGCTTCGGTTTTTCAATCTTGCCGGTGGCGTTGCGGGGCACATGCGCGAAAATGATCCGGCGCGGTCGCTTGTACCGGGGCATTCCCGCGCAGAAGGAGGCAATCTCCTCCTCGGTCGCGCTGGCGCCCTCCTTGAATTCGATGATCGCGGCGGCGATCTCGCCCAGCCGCGCGTCGGGCAGGCCGATGACCGCCACATCCTTCACCGCGGGATGCGCGCGGATAAAGTCCTCAATCTGCACGGGATACAGGTTTTCACCGCCGGTAATGATGACGTCCTTCTTCCGGTCCACCAGGAAAATGAAGCCGTCGGCGTCCTGCATCGCCATGTCGCCGGTGAACAGCCAGCCGTCTTTGAGCACTTCCGCCGTCGCCTGCTCGTCCTTATAATAGCAGGTCATCACGCCGGGGCCGCGCACGCACAGCTCGCCCACGCTCCCCTGCGGCACGGTATTCCCCTCGGGATCGACGATCTTCACCTGCCAGCCGTAGCCGGGAATGCCGATCGCGCCGACCTTGTGCGTGTTTTCCACGCCCAGGTGCACGCAGCCGGGACCGATGGACTCGCTCAGGCCATAGTTGGTATCGTACTGGTGGTGCGGGAATACGCTCAGCCAGCGCTTGATCAGGGACGGCGGCACCGGCTGCGCGCCGATGTGCATCAGCCGCCACTGGCTGAGCTGATAGTCCTCCAGCTTGACGTCGCCGCGCTCGATGGCGTCCAGGATGTCCTGCGCCCAGGGCACCAGCAGCCAGACGATCGTGCAGTGCTCGTCGCTGACCGCCTTCAGAATCCATTCAGGCCGGGTGCCCTTCAGCAGCACCGCCTTGCCGCCCACCAGGAAGCTGCCGAACCAGTGCATTTTCGCGCCGGTATGGTACAGCGGCGGGATGCAGAGGAACACGTCCTCGTGCGTCTGGCCGTGGTGATGCTGCTCCACCTGCGCGGCATGCATCAGCGAACGGTGCTTGTGCAGGATGGCCTTGGGGAAGCCTGTCGTGCCCGAGGAATAGTAGATCGCGCCGTCGTCGTCGTCCGTCAGAGGCACGTGCGGATTGTCCGCCGAGCAGAAGCCGATCATGCGGTCATAGCTGTCCGCGAAGGTCGGGCATTCCTCACCGACGTAAAACAGGTGCCGCACCTTCGGGATGCGGTCGCAGATTTCCTCCATGCGGCCGATAAATTCCGGACCGAAGGCGAGCATGGTGCAGTCCGCCTTTTCCAGGCAGTAGCGGATCTCCTCCGCGGTGTAGCGGTAATTCAGCGGAACCGCGACCGCGCCGGCGCGCAGGATGCCAAAATAGACGGGCAGCCATTCCAGCGAATTCATCAGCAGGATGGCGACCTTGTCGCCCTTGCGGCAGCCGCGGGTCAGCAGCAGGTTGGCAAACCGGTTGGCCTTCAGGTCAAACTCCTTCCAGGTCATTTCCCGGCGGAACAGCTGCCCGGGCTCCGGCTGCATCAGGGAATACTCCCGCCAGGTGATGCGGCTCTGCGGCTCAAACTGGGGGTTGATCTCCACGAGGGCAGTTTCCTGACCATACAGCTCGGCGTTGCGGGTCAGGATGTCGGTGATGGGCATATGGGTGAGCCTCCTTATATCAGGATGGAGGGGAACAACGCCCCTCCGCATGGATATCGACGGTCAGACGGACGCGCCCCGCGGGATGGTCTTTTTCCACAGGCGGCGGTGATGCGCGTCCAGGGCGCGGTAGCCCTCCGCCAAATGGTACTCGTCGCACAGCTTCCGGATCTCGCCCAGAAGGTCCTCGCGTTCCGCGTCGGTCAGGTCCAGCTTCTGCACGTCAGCGAACAGAAAATCGACGACCCAGTTGACGTAGGGCCCCTTGTATTTTTCCAGCCAGCCCTGCGACTGCCAGTACCGGGTAATGCCCTCCGCCACGGCGACATGCTTGCGCAGCCGGGCGTGGTTGTCCCGCTTCGCCTGCTGCATGGCCGAGTTCGGGCGGAACCAGCGGTAGTGGTACAGCTGATCCGGGATGAACGCGAAATACTGCGCCTGCGGAAAGATTTCCATCAGGAAGGTCAGGTCCTCCCCCAGGCCGATGTGTTCGTCAAACCATACCTGCGCGCGCTTCAGCAGCTCCGCGGAAAACGCCTTGTGCCAGATGAACGGCTTCGCGCACGGCGTATCGAACAGCACCTTGGGCTCAAAGCCGTTGACGCGGTGGGTGTAGATCCTGAACACATAGCCGTACCACGCGTCGGGCTCAGGCGCCTGCGGGAACAGGTAAGCCCCGAATACGATGATATCCGTCGGGCCTTCCTGTGCCTCCCGCCATACGCGTTCACAGGCCACGTCCTCCAAATAGTCGTCCGCGTCCAGGAACATCACCCACTGTCCGCGCGCGGCCCTGAGTCCGGCGTTGCGCGCGGCGGACACGCCGCTGTTTTCCAGGCGGATGGGCCTGATGCGGCTGTCCGCCTGGGCGTACAGTTCCAGCACCCCGGCCGAACGGTCGGTGCTGCCGTCGTCCACGCAGATGATTTCGATATCGTAGAGCGTCTGCTTCAGGCAGCTGTCCAGACAGCGGGCCAGGTAGCTTTCCACGTTGTATATGGGAATGATCACGGATATTTTCGGTCCCAGCATCACAGCGCCCTCCGCCTGACCTTTTCCATCAGGTTATTCCAGGTATAGATCACGCCGTGATCCTTCAGGCAGTGGTAGCCGCCGATCAGCTTGCGCTTCAGCTTGTGCGGGAAGCTTTCGCCCGGGAACATGTTGATCTCATAGGGGACGCCCGCCTTTTCCGCCGCGCGCCAGCGCACAAACTCGTCTGGGGTCTTCATGATCACATGCAGCGTATTCCATTTGTACCAGGGATACAAAGCCTGTTCGCACTTGCCGTCCTGCATGTCCCGGGTATATTCCTCCGCCATGCGCTGCGCGAAGGCTGGCTTCAGCTCGTCGGACAGGCGGTCATAATTCCACATATAGGTGTCATATTTCAGCCGGCACATCACCGGCTCCAGCCTGCCCTTGAGCTCCGGACGGCGGTCCAGGAAGCGCTGGATTTCCTCGTACTCGTCGCAGACACAGTAAACCTTGCCCGGACTGTTGACCGAGGAGGCCTCATTGTCCTGCCGGTAGTGCACGAAACAGTCCGTCATCAGGCGCACGCGCTTCGCCTGCGCCCACACCTGGAAGGTGAAGCTGGTGTCCTGAAACGAGGCGCCCGGCGTCTCGTGAAAACGGATGCCCGCCTCGCGGATGAAGTCGCGGCGGTAAATGGCCGACCAGATGCTGGGCTTGATATTGAAAAACTCCACCTGCTCCAGCGGGGACGTGAAATCGGTCAGCGGGCAGAACACGCGCGAGGCCTGCACGTCCGACGCGATCGGACACGGCTCGTTGCGCTCCTCGCGGGAATAATAAAAATAAAACCCGGCCTTGACCACATCCAACTTCTCCGCGGAGGCTGCGCGGTACAGGCGCTCGAACATCTCCGGCTCGGCATAGTCATCCGTTTCGAGGATGCCCAGGTATTCGCCCTTCGCGGCGTCAAAGCCCAGATTCATCTGGTAGCCGTAGCTTTTCCGGTCGGAGCGGATGATGCTGATACGGCTGTCGCCGCGGGCGTATTCCTCCAGGATTTCGAGCGTCCCGTCCGTCGATCCCGCGTCCACGCAGATGATTTCAATGTCCCGCAGCGTCTGGCCCAGAACGCTTTCAACGCACTGCCGGATATACGGCGCGACGTTCAGCGACGGCATGACCACGCTCACGCGTACTGACTCACTCAAACTGAATACGCTCCCCTCGAAAAAACCATTTGGGAAAAACCCGGCAACGATTATAGCATAGTCCGTCTGTCCTGTCCAGTTAAAGGAAGGGATTTGTTCACGCTTTGTTCACAGTCGTGCGCTGTTTTTTGACTCATTTTTCCGTATAATTGTGCACGTTCCCCCTATCGCACGTCATCTTTTACGGGAGGCCGCGACCATGAGCAACGCACCGTCAGAACAGTCCACCTCCGCCCCGGCGCGGGAGAAGGCCGGTCAGCGCAAGCGCCGCCGCAAACGCGTCCGCCGGCTGATCATCCTGCTGATCGTCCTGTGCATTGCCGGCGCGGCGGGCTTTATGACCTATCAGCGCCTTCGGGCGGAATACCAGGTCACCTATGACCCGTATACCGCCACCACCGGCAATATCAGCAATTCCCTCAGCTTCAGCGGCACCATGCAGCTGATCAACAACAAAACATATTCCACCTCCTCTGACGCGAAGGTCCGCGAGGTGTACGTGGCCGTCGGCGACATGGTCAAAGCGGGCGACCGCCTGGTCCGCCTGTCCGACGGCACTACCTATACCGCGGACTTTGACGGCAAGGTGAACAAGGTAGAGGTCGAAAAGGGCGACGAAATCAGCGGCAACACCTCGCTGGTCCAGGTCGCAGATTTTGACCATATGCGCGTGTCCATCCGCATCGGCGAGAGCAACATCACCTCAGTGGATATCGGGGACGTTTGCCGGGTGACCGTCTCCTCGATCAACGCGACCTTCAATTCGACGATCTCCGCGATCGATTATGCCTCCTACACAGGCAACAACGTAGCCTACTACACCACCACCATCGATGTGGACACCTCGAACGTAGACAACGTGTACCCCGGCATGCAGGCCACCGTCACCATCCCGCAGGAGGAGGCCAACAATGTAGTCGTGCTCAAGATGGACGCCATCAGCACCATGCGCGACAACAGCGCCTTCGTCTATAAAATGGACGAAAACGGCACAATGACGCAGTCGCCGGTCACCGTCGGCGTGTCCAACGGCAATTATGTGGAAATCAAGCAGGGCGTGGCCGACGGCGAAACGGTCTACGCCGTGGCCAAGGCTGAAGAAACCGCGACTGGCCTGAGCGGGCTGTTCAGCAGCATGTTCGGCAGCCAGCGGGTGAATCAGGGCACCGGCAATTACAACCGCGGCAACGCGCCCGGCGGCGGCAATTACGGCGGCGGTGGAAACAATACCAACCGCAATCCCGGCGGCGGACGGAGCAACTGACATGGGCGGCGCTTTCTTCCGCATGCGCGGGATCGACAAGGATTATATCATGGGCGGCGAGACCGTCCATATCCTCAAGCACATCAATCTGGACATCGTAGAGGGCGAATACCTGTCCGTCCTCGGTCCCTCCGGCAGCGGCAAGTCCACGCTGATGAACATCATCGGCTGTCTGGACACCCCCACCGCCGGACAGTACATGCTGCGCGGCCGCGAGGTAGAGGAGCTGGACGAGCATGAGCTGGCCCAGCTGCGCAGCCGGGAAATCGGCTTCATTTTCCAGAACTCCCAGCTGCTGCCGCGCCTGACCGCCCGCAAGAACGTGGAGCTGCCGCTGATTTACGCTGGCGTGCCCCCGCGCGAGCGCCGGAAGCGCGCCCAGGCCATGCTGGAGCGCGTCGGCCTGAGTGACCGCATGGAGCACCTGCCCACCCAGCTGTCCGGCGGTCAGCAGCAGCGCGTCGCCATCGCCCGCGCCCTGGTCGGCAACCCGTCCATCCTGCTCGCGGACGAGCCCACCGGCGCGCTGGACCAGAAGACCGGCGCGCAGATCATGACCCTGTTTCAGGCGCTGAACGACGAGCACCGCACCGTCATCATGATCACCCACGACATGAACATCGCCAAACGCGCGAAACGCGTCGTGCGCATCATCGATGGCGAAATCCTGGAAGGAGGGGATGCCCAGGATGCTTAAATCCCTGCGTGCCACGCTGGTCATGCTGCATGAGTGCGTGGTCATGTCCATCGACAACATCCGCGGGAACAAGGTGCGCTCCTTCCTGACGCTGCTGGGCATCCTGATCGGCGTGGCCGCGGTCATCACCCTGATTTCCACCGTCTCTGGGGTGTCCGGCTCACTTGCCTCCTCGTTTTCCAGCATGGGCGTCGGCACACTGACCGTCACCGTGACCGGCAGCGACCTGAAGTCCGGCATGACCCCGGAGGACCTGAGCCGCCTGACTGCGCTGGATGAGGTCAAGGGCCTGGTGCCAAACGTGTCGCTCAACGGCCGCGTATCCTACGGCAAAACGGTGGAGACCAACGTCGCCGTGTCCGGGAAGAACGCGTTCTATTTCGACATGAACGAGGACCTGATCGTACACGGACGGGCACTGAATTTCATTGACGACGACAACAATTCCTACGTCTGCGTCATCAGCCAGGAGATGGTGGACACCTTCTTTTTCGGCGTGAACCCGCTCGGCGAAACGCTGTACGTATCCGGCCTGCCGTTCACCGTCGTGGGCTGCTACGAGGAGGACTCCGGCGGCGGCATCGCCTCGATCTTCTCCGGCAGCCCGAACATCATGATTCCGTATACCACCGCGCTCAAGATCAACAATACCAACGAGGTCAACAGCTTCACCGTGTACCTGGCGGACGGCGTGGATTCCACCGCCGCCGCGAGCACCATCGAAGATTTGATGGACGTCATTTTCGACTTTGAGGAGGACTGCTTCACCGTCACCTCCATGGCCTCCATCGAGGAAACGATGAACACCATGCTTGGCATGATGAGCACGCTGCTGGCAGGCATCGCCTCCATCGCGCTGGTGGTCGGCGGCATCGGCATCATGAACATGATGCTGACCACGGTCACCGAGCGCACCACGGAAATCGGCCTGAAAAAGGCGCTCGGCGCGATCCCCTGGCAGATTCAGGCGCAGTTCCTGATCGAATCCTTCCTGCTGTCCATGCTCGGCGGTCTGATCGGCGTCGTGTTCGGCCTGCTGCTGTCCTACGCGCTGTGCAGGGTGCTGGGCACCAGTTTCGTGCTGAATGGCGGCGCGATCGCCCTGGGCGTCGGCTTTTCCGCTGCGGTCGGCATCGTCTTCGGCTGGGTGCCCGCGCGCAAGGCCAGCCGTTTGAACCCCATCGACGCGCTTCGTTCCATCTGACTTTCGCGCCGGATCCCGGCGGAATGAACCCATTGAAAGGAGCTCATCCATGAAAAAAGCATTCCTGACCGCGCTCTGCGCGCTGTCACTGCTGTCCGCCGCCGCGCTGGCCGACAGCCTGACGCTCAACGGCACCGTCGCTGCCGGAAAGACCATCGAGGTGTACGCCCCGATCGGCGGCACCGTCGCCAAAGTCGCCGTGGAAATCGGTCAGGCCGTGACCGCGGACGACGTGCTCTATTCCCTGAAAACCACCAAGGTTTATGCTGACGAGGACGGCGTGGTGACTGGCGTGTTCGGCGAGCCCGGCGACTCCGCCGCGACGGTCGCCAGCCGCTACGGCGCGGTCATGTATCTGGAAGGCGCTTCCGACTACAGCGTTTCCGCTTCCACTGACAACGCCTACAACAGCACCGACACCAAATTCGTGCACGTCGGCGAGACCGTATACCTGAAGTGCCGCAGCAACGCCGACCGCACCGGCGTGGGCATCATTACCTCGATTGACGGCACCAGCTATCAGGTCAAGGTATCCACCGACACCTTCATCCCGGGCGATTCCGTCGATATCTACCGCGACAAGGATTATACCACGACCCGGCGCATCGGCCGCGGCACCGTCAGCCGCGTGAGCCCCACCGCCATCACCGCCTCCGGCGCCATCGTCCGGTTCGCGGTCAAGGACGGTGATACGGTCAAGCGCGGCGATCTGCTGCTGGAAACGCTGGACGGCGCCTTTGACGGGTTCTACATGAGCGGCACGGACATCCTGGCCGGCGCGGCCGGCACTGTCGGCAGCCTGAGCGCCAGCCAGGGCGGCAGCATCCAGGGCGGCAACGTGGTCGCCGTGATCTATCCGCAGGACGGCATGCGCGTCGAGGCCACCGTGCCCGAGGACAGCCGCGCCGACATCCGCGTCGGCGACAAGGTGCTGATCGAGCTGGAAGCCGATGAGTCGAAAACCTACAATGGCGTCGTGACCATGGTATCCTCCATTGCGGAAACCGGCGGCACTGAGACCAGCTACCGCGTACTGATCAGCTTCACGCCGGATCAGGACGTCAACTTCGGCATGAGTGTCGTCGTGACGACCCTGGAAAACGAAGAAGATGATGAGGAGGACGCGCCCGATGCGTACATCCCTGAGCAGGAAGAACCCGATGAACCGGCCGAGCTCCCGGACGAGGATGACTGATCGCCGCCGCACCCTGAGCCTGTGCCTCTGTCTGGCGCTGACGCTGTTTCCCTTCGGCGCGGGCGTGAGTGAGGACGCGGCGTCCGGCCAGGCCGATGAGCCGTCCATTGTCACAGCCACGGCGGGGG
>CAMNEH010000089.1 GCA_946536315.1 uncultured Clostridia bacterium | reverse complement strand
GGCGGCACCAGCGCGATGTTCATCAACGGCAAGCTGGCGATGACCATCTCCGGCGCCTGGGACAAGGGAACCTTTGAAAACGCCGGCGTCAACTACGGTACCTGCCTCGTACCCGGCAACCACGCTTCCTACCTGTGCGCTTCCGCGTTCGCGATCAACAAGAATTGCAAGCATCCCGAGGCGGCCTGGGAAGTCATCAAGGCGATGACCGGTACGGAATGCTCCGAACTCCGCTTTGAGTACACCGCTGCCCTGCCGACAGTTGACAGCCTGCTGGACGCGCTGCGCCCGACCTTCGGCGAAGCCAACCAGGGTATCCTGGACAGTCTGAACTACGCCATCCAGCCCGTGGGTCTTCGCGGCGCGATGGGCAACCCCGCTGTGAGCGCTTTCGGCACCGCGTTTGAGCGCATTCAGTTCAACGACGGTACCGTGGAGCAGATTCTGGCGGACGCCGTGGCCGAAGTGGCCGAGGCGATGGCGGACTGACGCATCACACTGAAATCGACCTGCGCGACGGGGCCGGGGCCAGCTGGCTCCGGCCCGGCGCGCATTCCGGACGGACGAGGAGTTTGGAGGAGATATAATGTCAGTGATCACTGCGGGGAAAAATCCCCGGACCAACATGACTCAGCGCCGGCAGAACCGGTACGGCTACGCGTTTATTGCGCCGTGGCTGATTGGGCTGTTCCTGTTCACGCTGATCCCTATGCTGTTTTCCCTGTTCCTGTCCTTCTGCAAGTGGGATATCGTCACGGGCCTCAGTTCCATTCAGTGGATAGGTTTCCAGAACTTCACCAAAATCTTCGCTGACAGGAAATTCTATAAAGCGCTCGAGGTGACCTTCAGGTACTGTCTGATTTCCATTCCGGCGTATCAGATCATCTCCCTCCTGGTTGCCCTGCTGCTGAACATGCGTATCCGGTTCATGCACGGCATCCGACTGATTTTCTTCCTGCCCTCCATCATTCCCACGATCGCGTCCAGCATGATCTGGATTCAGATGCTGGGCAAGGAGGGCATCCTGAACAAGGGCCTGGCGCTGCTGGGGATCACCGGCCCCAGCTGGCTGAACACGCCGCAAACAGCGCTCTATGGTCTGATCATTATGGGCGTCTGGGGTATCGGCAACACGATCATCATCTACCTGAGCGGCCTGCAAGGGGTGGGTGAGGAGCTGTACGAAGCCTCCTCCATCGACGGCGCCAACAGTTTCCAGCGCTTTTTCAGGATTACCATTCCCATGATCTCTCCGACGATCTTCTTCAATGTGGTGATGGCGGTCATCGGCTCGTTCCAGTACTTCACGCAGGCGTTCGTCATGACGGAGGGCGGTCCGCTGAATTCCACGCTCTTCTATAACCTGTATCTGTACACGAAGGCGTACAAGGACCTGCAGATGGGTTACGCGTCAGCCCTTGCGTGGATTATGTTTGTCATCATCCTGTTTTTTACGTTACTCGTCATCCGCTCGTCCAGCTTCTGGGTGTATTACCAGAACGACGATAAGATCTGAGAAGGGAGCATGATAACATGTCCGCTGTGACCGGAGCCAGGAATAAAGTATCCGTCAGGATTGGCCGGGGCGCCGCCATGCTGATTCTGATCTTCCTCAGCGTGATGGTCCTGATCCCGCTGGTCTGGACCGTCTGCATGTCGCTCAAGCCGGATGGGGAAATCTATAACGGCTATTTTTTCCCCACGGCGCTGCAGTTTGACAACTATTACCGCGCCGTGACCAAGATCGATTTCTTCCTGTACCTGGGCAACACGCTTAAAATCGTGATCCCGACGGTCGTCGGGATGGTGTTCAGCTGCGCGCTGGTCGCCTATGGCTTTTCCCGGTTCGATTTTAAGGGAAAGCGCGTATGGTTCCTGATCCTGCTGGCGACCATGATGATTCCAGGCCAAGTAACGATGATCCCGCAGTTCCTGATTTACCGCATGATCGGGTGGGTCAACACCAGCCTGCCGCTGATCATTCCGGCGTTCTTCGCTACCAGCGGGTATAACGTGTTTCTGATGCGTTCCTTCATGAGTGGCATCCCGAAGGACTTTGACGAGGCCGCCACCATTGACGGCGCGGGACCGCTGCGCAGCTTTATCCGCATCATGCTCCCTATGTGCCAGCCTGTGCTGATGGCGGTGACCGTGTTCACCTTTATGGGCGCGTGGAACGATTTTAACGGTCCGCTGATTTACCTGTACGACGCCAACAAGTTTACCCTGTCCCTGGGACTGAGCTTTTTCAAGGGCCTGTACACCAGCCAGTGGAACCTGCTGATGGCGGCCACCGTGCTGGTGATGCTGCCGATCCTGATCATCTTTTTCGTGGCGCAGGATTATATCATCAACGGTATCTCCATCTCCAGCGGCACCAAGGGATGACGGACGCAGGCGGGACCTGCGCCCCCTGCCCGTCTGAATCGTGAACAGAGTCTGAATGAAAGGAAGCTCCATGCCGGGCTACAACATCTCCACGTGCGCGACCGTGCCCCTGACGATCTGCGCCAGCCATCGTTTCAAGCTGATCGGCAGTACAGATGGACAATTCCCCGATATCGGCCATCACAGCGAAAGGGAAATGGCCGGGTTGTGGATGCATCCTATCAAGCTGCTGGACGGTTTCTGGCTGCGGTTCCGGGACCTGGACGCGGTCAACGTCAACACCTGGATCATCGCGGATCGGTGCGAGCAGGCGCCGGAGGGCAACCGATTCGAATACCGTGATGGCCTGGGCCACACTCCGGTGACCATCGACCGCAGCCAGGTCGCGCCGGACGACGCGCCAGGCCTGATCGTGGAATACACGGTGGTCAACCATGCCGACACGCCGCGGCGGATATCGCTTGAGTGGCGCGCGCGCACGGACCTGTATCCCTCCTGGTTCGCCCTGGACGCCGGGTATTGCGTGGACGGGCGGGACGTCGGGCAGTGGGATGCGCAGGCCGGAAACTTTCTGGCAAAGGATGAGAAAAACCCCTGGTACGTGCTGATTACCAGCGAAGCGGCGCCAGATGATGTGCGCATCGGGCGGCTGCCGACGCCCCAGGGCAGCGGAAAGGGGACGTGCCTGTCCATGCTGTTTCGGCGTACCCTTCCCGCGGGAGAAGGGTGTGCGCTGCGGTTTTACATCACAGGCTCCTGCGAAAGCAGTGTGGAAGCGGCCGACAACCTGCGCCGGCTGCGCGCGGACGGGGATCCCCTGGCGCAGAAGGAGCGGCGGATGCGTGAGCTTCTCGCCGATTCCGCGCTGTCCACCGGGCAGGATGCGTTAGACCTGCCCTGGGCATGGGGAAAGGCGCACCTGGACTGGCTGATGCTGGATGCGGGGAAATACGGTACGGCGCTGACTGCCGGCCTGCCTGAATACCCCTGGTGGTTTGGGTGCGACAGCTGCTACGCCGTTCAGGGCATGCTGTGCGTGGGAAGGTTCGAGTGGGCGCGGCGTACCCTGAAGCTGCTGGCTGACACGTCGGAGCGCGTCAACGGCAATGGCCGGATCGTGCACGAAATGACCCCCTTCGGTCTGTGTCCCAATCCTGGCAATACGCAGGAGACGGCGCACTTTGTCACCGCCGTCTGGCACTACTGGCAGGCCACGGGCGACGCGGGCCTGGTCAGGGAGCTGCTGCCGCTCCTCGACCGGTCGATGCAGTGGCTGCAAAGCCAGGACGAGGACGGCGATCTGCTGCCCAGCGGATACGGCATCACTGAAATCCAGGGCCTTAACGCCGAAATGATCGATACTGCGGCCTACACCTGCCAGGCGTGGACGTGCTATGCGGAGATGCTGGCATTCGCGGGGCGGACGGCAGACGCGGCCGCGGCGCGGGAGATCCACGGCCGGACCAGGAAGGTCCTGAATACCGTGCTGTGGGACGAGGACGCCGGCCTGTACTGCGACGCGTGCGCCTCACCGGCGTTCGTGCTGGCCCGGCTGGAGCAGATCCTGTCTGCCCAGGGACGATCCCTGACACCCACGGAACGCGAGGCCTTCGAGACGCGCATGGCTGCTCGGCAGACGATCCATGGTGAAACGGGATTCCTGATCAACCGGAACTGGGTGATCGCGACGCCCATGGAGAGCGGACAGGCCGATCCGGACAAGGCGGAGCGTGCCCTGAAAGCGCTGGATTCAGAAGAAACGGTCGGGAAATGGGGCGCTTACCTGAGCGCGGCTGATCACAGGCATACGATGACCATATCCACCGGGTGCCTGGCTGTGGCCCAGGCGAGATGGGGCCATCCTGACCGCGCGCTCGCGCTGCTTGAAAAAATGCTGTCCACCTTCGGCCGTGCCGGCCCCGGTATGATCAGCGAAATGTCGCCGGATGACGGGTGCGTGGTTCAGGCATGGACGGCCTACGCGCTGTATGTGCCGGTGGTGCGGTACTTTTTCGGCGTTCAGCCGGCAGGCTCGGCGGACGCGCTGAATTTTGCGCCGTGTATGCCGACCGGATGGCGACATGCGTCGCTCAGCCGCGTGCGCGTACCGGGCGGTTATGTCGATATCGCGTTTGAACGGGAGAGAAAGGCAGAGCGCTACGCCGTTCGGGCCGACCATCCGCTGTGCGTGCGCTGCGCCGCACGGCCCGGATGGATAGCCGACCAGACAGAGCTCTTGCTGACACCGGGCAAGGAGGGTACCGTACGCTTTTACCCGGCAGATGAATGATATGAATGAACGGAGGAATGATGACCGATGATGCGCTACGATCTGGGCAAGGGAATCAAGGAAAACTGGCTGGTGGCCGAGGAGGGGTTTGATGACGCGCATCTCGGCAAGGCTGAAGCCATCTTCTGCCAGGGTAACGGGTACCTTGGCCAGCGCGCGGCGTTGGAGGAAGCTTACGCGGGCGAAACCCGGGACCTGCTGGTGGCCGGCACCTTCGACCGGTTTGACGACAGCGAAGTGACCGAACTGCCCAATCTGCCTGATCTGACCAACCTGCGTTTGACGCTGAACGGCCAGCGATTCTGTATGACGGATGGGAACGCGCAGAATGTCCGGCGGATCCTGGACCTGCAGACAGGCGAGCTGGAGCGCGCCCTGCTGTGGACCGACCGGGAAGGCCACCGGTATCGGGTGCGCTTTACCCGCTTTGTGTCGCTTGCGCGGGAGCACATCCTGGGTTTCCGCGCGTCCGTCACGCCGCTGGACGCAGGGGCCCGGGTCCGCGTGGAAAGCGGCATCGACGGCCGGGTGACCAATACTGGCGCGGCGCACTTCCACGAGGGCGAAAAGCGTGTGTTTGACATGCGTATCCTGCGCATGGTCTCCGCCACGGTGCAGTCCTGCGTGACCTGCTGCCTGTGCGCCGCTCACCGTTTTTTACTGGAAGGGGAAGACGCGGAAGGAAAACTGCTGCCCATCATAGATCGGCGGTATATGGCCATACGCGGAGATTTCAGGTTGGAGCAGGGACAGACGCTGACGATGGAAAAGCTCTGCTGCGTCACTACCAGCAGGGACCTGGCGTACGAAGGGCAGGCGGATGCCGCGGAGCGCGCCGCCCGGGACGGTCTGGAAGGGCTCCGGGAGGCGCTGGCGCTCGGGTATGACCGCCTGGCGGGGGAGAGCCGCGAGGCTTGGCGGCGCTTCTGGGACCAATCGGACGTCCGGGTGAGCTCTGCCCGGCCATTTGACCAGCTGATGATCCGCTTCGCGCTGTACCATCTGAATATCATGGTCAAAAAGGACGACAGCCGGGTCGGCATCGCTGCCAAGGGGTTGACGGGTGAGGGCTATAAGGGGCATTCGTTCTGGGATACGGAAATCTTTATCCTGCCGTATTTCACGCTGACCCAGCCGGAAACGGCCCGCGTCCTGCTGGAATACCGGTATCGCGGCCTTCAGGGCGCGCGCCGCAAGGCGCAGGAGAACGGCTATGAGGGCGCCATGTACCCCTGGGAAGCTGCCTGGGCGGACGACGGCGAGGTGACCCCGCTGTGGGGCGCCGCAGATGTCGTGACGGGACAGCAGATTCCCATCCTGACAGGCCTGATCGAGCAGCACATCACCGCTGATGTCGCCTTCGCCGTCCATCAGTACCAGGCGGTCACCGGCGATGCTGACTTTATGCGGCGCTACGGCTATGAAATGCTGCTGGAGACTGCGCGCTTCTGGCTGAGTCGCGTGACCTGGGACAAGGCGAGGGGGGCGTACGTGATCTGCGACGTCATTGGCCCCGACGAGTACAAGGAACATGTGAACAACAACGCCTACACCAATTACATGGCGGACGAAAACCTGCGCCTCGCGCTGGAATGCATGGACGCCCTTGAGACGGCTGATGATGAGACCTGTCGCCGACTGGACGCGCAATACCATTTCGCCGCGCTGCGCGCACGGCTCCTGGATGTGCGGGAGAAGCTGTACCTGCCCCGGCCCGACGCCGACGGCATCGTCGCGCAGTTCGACGGTTACGAGGCATTGAAAGCCATTGACCTGACGCCCTATAAACGGGCCGGCGAGGTAGGCACGATCTATCAGGACTACAACAGCGAGCAGATTTCTACCCTCCAGGTGCACAAGCAGGCCGATACGCTGGCGCTGATGCTGCTGCTGAAAGAGCGGTTTGACAGCGACGTCCGGCGGAAGAACTACGAATTCTACGAAAAACGCACCCTGCACGATTCCTCCCTGAGCAAGTCCACGCACTGCGTACTGGCGGCCGGCCTGGGCCTGACAGACGCGGCCTACCGCTTCTTCGAGGGCTGCGGCGACATCGACCTGGGGCCGAACATGGCGACGTCCGATATGGGAGTGCATTCCGCATCGATGGGCGGCATCTGGCAGTGCTGCGTGTTCGGCTTCGGCGGCGTCAGCGTGATCGGGGATAGGCTGCAGATCAATCCCCGCCTGCCGGAGACCTGGCAGGGGCTTTCATTCAAACTGATCTGGCGCGGCCAGCTGCTGGAAATTGCGGTGGCGCCGCGCAGCGTGGTGGTTCAGCACATGGGCGACAGCCCGGTCAGCGTGTGTGTGACCGGGCGGAACGTTTCCCTGCAGCCGGGCATGGAAACTGTGTGGAATCTGCCCTGATTTTCCCGGCAGGCCGGTGACAGTCAAAGAGGAGTCTTTTCATGCCCAGAATGTATCGCGAAAGTCAATTCCCATTAGACGAGGAGCACCTGTCCAGGCAAGAAACCCTGTTCCATAACGCGAACGGGTATCTGGGGGTGCGTGGTACGCTGGAAGAGGGTACGTGCTATAAAAGCATGCGGGGCATGTACATCAACGGGTTTCACGACATCGTTCCCATGAAGCAGGCGGAAAAGCTCTGCGGCCTGGTCGAGGACAAGGAAGCAATGCTGAACGCTGCGGACACCCAGACGATCATGCTGCGCGTGGACGGCGAGCTATTCTCCCTGTTCAGCGGGGAAGTGGAAGACGTCGAACGTACGCTGGATATGGACGAGGGAATCACTGAGCGCGATGTGACCTGGCGCTCCCCGGGTGGAAAACGTATCCGCCTCGTGTTCCGCAGGATGGCCTCCTTTGCCCGGCCGCACATCTTCGTACAGGAATGTGAGATCACCCCGCTGAACTTTTCGGGCCGCCTCGGTATCGAATCCTGGCAGAAGGCGCTGGTGAACAACTATGCGGACGCGGACGACCCCCGCCTGGGCGCGGACGCCGTGTGCCGCCTGACGCCGGCCGGACAGGCGATGGCGGGCGACATTTCCCTGCTGTCGGCACAGACGCTGCGGACCGGACTGACCGTGTGCACAGCCGTGGCGCATGATCTCATCGCTTCCGGTGCTGAGCGGTGGACATATGACGAAGTTGCCCATAGCGCCGTATGGCGCGCGGAGATTCCGTTGTCAGAAGGACAGACCGTCAGGTTGATCAAGTATACTGCCATGACGGACAGTATCCGCAGCGCCGTGCCCGCCGAGGACGCGCTGGCGGAGCTGCGAGCAGTCAGGGGCCGGCTGCCTGAGCTGCGTCAGGCGCAGCGGGACTACCTCGCCCGGTTCTGGGACAGGGCGGATTTGGAAATTCTCGGCTGCGAGGCGGACGATACCGCTATGCGCTTTAACATGTACCAGCTGCTGCAGTCCGCAGGCAGAGACCGTTATGGAGCGGTCGCGGCTAAAGGACTGTCGGGGGAGGGGTATGAGGGGCATTATTTCTGGGATACGGAAATGTACATGTTCCCATTCTACCTGCTGACTTCCCCTGACATTGCCCGGAGCCTGCTGCTGTACCGGTACGGCATCCTGCCTGCTGCGAGGGAGAATGCGCGGCGGCTGGGGCACCGACGCGGCGCGCTGTATCCCTGGCGCACCATTGCCGGCAGGGAGTGCAGCGGCTATTTTCCCTCCGGGACGGCGCAGTACCACATCAGCGGTGATATCGCGTATGCCGTCACCCAGTACTGGCTGGGGACCGGTGACGAAACGTTCATGCGGGAATACGGGGCGGAAATATTGCTGGAAACGGCCCGACTGTGGCTGGATACCGGACATTGGCACGGGGGCCGGTTCATGATCCATGATGTGACCGGGCCGGACGAGTACACCTGCCTGGTGAACAATAATTACTACACGAACGCCTGCGCGCAGTATAACCTGCGCTGGGCAGTCAGGACGGCGGAGCGCCTGAAGACATGGGACGGGTACGGCGCATGGGCCGCGCGCCTGCGTGTGACGGACGGCGAGCTGGCCGAAATGATCGCCGCAGCGGATGGGATGTATCTGCCCTTCGACGAAGCATTGGGCATCAATCCACAGGACGACGCCTTCCTCCAGAAGCCGGTGTGGAACCTGGCGGAAACGCCGAGGGAAAACTTCCCGCTGCTGCTGCACTATCACCCGCTGCATCTGTACCGCTATCAGGTGTGCAAGCAGGCGGACACAGTCCTGGCGTATTATGCCTTCGAGGGCATCGCCACGCCTGAGGTCATGCGTCGGTCGTACGAATACTATGAGCGCATCACGACGCATGATTCCTCGCTGTCGACCTGTATTTTCAGCATCGTTGCCTCCAGGCTGGGCATGCGGAAAAAGGCTGAGCACTATTTTGGCGACAGTCTGCGCGCTGACCTGGCGGATACCCATCACAACACCCGCGACGGCATCCATACCGCGAACATGGGCGGCAATTATATGGCGGCTGTGAACGGCTTCGCCGGTTTTCGACTCAGCCCGGACGGTCTCTCGATGGACCCGTTCCTGCCCGCTCGATGGTCAGGCTTCCGTTTTCGCTTCATCTGGCAGGATCGTCGATTTGAGTTTGAGATCACCAGTGAGTTTTGCGTGCTGACCCTGCTGCAGGGTGAACCGGCGACGGTGAGAATCAGGGGAAAGGAGCACCGTTTCCGCCTGCCCGGGGATAAGGTGACGGTGCCGATGGACGGCGAGGACGAGCACAGCACGTGACGGCTACAGATCATTTTATCGCTGATGAACCTGGAGAAGGCTGTTCACTTGCGCATGGCGATACTCACATCATGGCTTTTAAGGAACGATGCAAGGTGAAGGGTGATGTTTTTCCAGTCTTTATTGGCGCTCTTATCAAATGAGATATCGAATAGGTTCCGCCCCTGGAAAAGAATTGCGTCTGGTATTTGAAGAAGAGGGTGGCCGTATCGATATAAGCAGTGTCCTGGGTCCCATCCGTACATGTTTCAGTGGCCACCTTTCGCCAACGCCGGTTTGATTTGAGAACTGTTTTGTCATCCAATGCCGTCACCAGATCTCCGTGGCTCAGTTTTTCCACAGAATCCGAATCAATGGATTGATTTGCCCTGAGCGTCAGGCCGTCAGACCTGGTTACTTTATATTTATTTGGAAGACCTTTGGTCTTCACCAATCTATGAAGAGATAATAGCAAGCGATCATTCAAAGCAATACATAATCGATTTTATCGCGGCAAAACTGCTATGGGATAAGAAACTCCAGACAATAATTGCCGCGGCATCAGAAAAAGTGGAAGCGTGAAACTTCCACTTTTTTAGTTGGTGATCTATTCAAAAGTTCCAGAATCCCGTGTTGGTTTCTGGATCCTTCTTACGTCCGATAACCCCACCGATCACAGGCCGCAGTTCGATTTCGGCGGTATAAAGAACGGTCACGGATTTGATATGCCCGCCTGCGGTGCAATGAACGCCATCCTTTTTGAACGAAAACAGAGCGTGAGTATGATGGAAAAGACTGCCATCCTCATCGCGGACGATATTACCGTTCAGAGAAATCAGTTCAAGCATACCAGACAGTTCCTGTGTTTCAAATGTGCCAGATTCAGGAATAAAGGTCTGGATTTCCGCGTGCTTGCATCCACCAATGCCGCTGAATATTGCGGATGCTATGTCTTCCTTTCTGCAAATCTCCAAAAGGGAACTGATGATCTCGTCCTCTTTATCAAGCCTGACATAATAGGTCTGATGATATTTTCGATAATCCATGTGGCTCTCTCCATCGTTTTTGCCAGTTGGTGTGATTTGGGGTGCTGCGGGGGGGGGTTCAGGATATGCAGCCGCGGAAATCCCCAAACTATACCGCCCCCGCTGCCGCGGCTTTGCGCTGCTCAGATTTTTGTACCGTCTTCAAACTCAAAGCCGAAAAAGTATTTAGCGCCCAAGCATTCCCCGATTTTTTCCAGCTCTTCGACAGTAAACGTGCCGCGCTTCAATTTCTGATTAAAATTTGAGGGCGTTGTTTCCATGCTTCGCGCTAATGCGGCTTGACTTATCCCTTTATAGGCGAGGGCCATACTGATTTTTTGCTCCAT
>CAMNEH010000088.1 GCA_946536315.1 uncultured Clostridia bacterium | reverse complement strand
CGTTGCCGATGGCGATGGCGGTGACGCCGTACTTGCGCACGAAGCCCTTGATCAGTCGCGCGGCCGCGGCCTTGGCATTTTCCTGCCCAGGCAGGGTGAAGTGCCCGACGCCGGTGTCCAGCACCTTGCCGTTCTCGTCCACCACGGCCAGCTTGCAGCCTGTGCGGAAGCCGGGGTCCACCCCGAGCGTCACCTTGCCCTTGATGGGTGGCTGCATCAGCAGCTGGTGCAGGTTGTCGGAAAACACTTTGATGGCCTGCTCGTTCGCGCGGTCAGTCAGGGCGTTGCGGATCTCACGTTCCATCGACGGCGCGAGCAGCCGGGTCCAGGCGTCCTCGCAGGCGAGGATCACCTGGGCGGTGGCGGGGGAGCCGGGACGGACATAGCTGCGGCGGACCGCCTGCACCGCCTTGTCATCCGGCATGTCCAGCGTCACCTTCAGGGCCTCCTCGCGCTCGCCCCGGTTCAGCGCCAGGATGCGGTGCGCGGGCAGGGTGGCCACCGGTTCGCTGAAATCGAAATACATGCCGTACACGCTGTCCTCCGCCTTGGCCTCCGCGTCCGCCTGGGCGCTGTGGACCGCGCTTTCCCGGGTCAGCAGCTCGCGCAGGCGTTTGCGCAGCGCGGCGTCGTCGCTGAAGGTCTCCGCAAGGATGTCCCGCGCGCCAGCCAGCGCGGCCTCTGTGTCCGCGACGCCCTTGTCCGCGTCGACGAAGCGAGACGCTTCCGCCTGGACGTCGGTATCCGGCGCCTGGGCGAGCAGCAGCTCCGCCAGCGGCGCAAGCCCCTGCTCCCGGGCGATCGTGGCGCGGGTGCGGCGCTTCGGACGGTAGGGACGGTAAAGGTCCTCCAGCTCCGTCAGCGTCCGAGCGGCGCTCAGCCGCGCCGCGAGCTCGTCCGTCAGAACACCTTGGTCAGCCAGGGCCTTTTCGATCTCTCCGCGCCGCTTGTCCATCCCGCGCAGGTACGTCAGACGTTCGCTCAGCTCCCTGAGCAGCTGATCGTCCATCGCGCCGGTCATCTCCTTGCGGTACCGCGCGATAAACGGGATGGTGTTGCCCTGGTCCAGCAGATCGATCACCGCCTGTACGCACTGTGGCGCCTGGGCGAATTCTTCAGCTAAAATCCTGGTATAATCCAACGTCAGTCAACCTCCTCCAATCGTTCCTGCGGGATTATACCAGAAAAAGCCGGACAAGCGCAAGTGCGCCCGTCCGGCAGAATCGCGGGATGATGATCATGAGCAGGCGAAGCCCGTTTCCGTCAAGTACGCTTTGGACCGGACCAGCGCCTGGGCGTCCTTGACCTCCGCGACCACCGACGCGCTCAGGCGTTCGGCCAGGCGCAGGTACCGCACCAGGTCCAGCTGTCCCTCGCCCAGGCCCAGGTGGTTGGCACGGACGTCGCAGTCGTGAATGTGGAAATGCCGGATCCGGTCCTCGCGTTCGAGCATGTACCGTCCGTCCTCCCCGCCCGCGCGGAAGCTGTGGCCGATGTCGAAGGTCAGCCCGAAGACGTCGGATTCCAGCAGCAGGTCGATGGCCCGGTGATGGAAGGGACGGAAGCCGCTGGTGTTTTCAATGCAGAACAGGACGCCGGCGCCGCGCAGGCGCGCGTCGACCGTGTCCCTGAACACGCGGACCAGCTCCAGGTACCGGGCCTCGCACCGGTCGTACAGGTAGGTTTTGACGCCGTTGATCGTGGAATAGGTGCCGGGCTGCAGGTGCATGGTGATGCGCGGCATGCCGAGCGCCAGCGCGAGGTCGATGGCGTGGCGCACGTTGTTCAGGCTGCCCTCCCGCAGGTCCGGGGAGAACTCGAACGGGTTGACCTGGTCGTGCAGGTGCAGGGTGTATCCTACGCCATAGCGCTGCGCCGCGGCGCGCAGCGCTCCAGTGTCCAGCGCATCCGCCTGGCACCAGGGGAAGGTCATGTTCAGCTCGGCAAAGCTGAAGCCGGTTTCGGCGCAGAAGCGCGTCAGCTGCCCGACGTCAGGGCAGTCCATCAGCGTGGGGATTCCGCAGATCATGGCCGCTTACCCCTTCCGGGCGGGCAGCAGCACGCTGCCGCTCGCGACACGCTGCCCCGATGCCCGGTCGAAGAGCAGAATGCCGTCGCCCGCGACGCTGAAGCGGATCGCCGCGTCCGTTTCGTAGTCGATGGCGCCGAATACGACGGCGGACAGAATGGCGCCGCCCAGCTTGATCTTGACCGTTGTTTCCATGCCCGCGGGCAGGGTCGAGTAGGCCTGGCCCTCGAGGCCGCCGTCGGGCGTGATGGGCAAAAATTCCGGGCGGATGCCCAGGACCGCGCTGTCCGCGGGCAGCCGGAACGGCTCGTTGCCCCGGAACACGGCGCGCTGGCCGAGGAAGGAGATCTCCGCTTCATCGGGGGCGGTCTGCTTCGCCGTGGCGTCGATGAGGTTCATCGACGGATTCCCGACGAAGTCGGCCACAAAGAGGTTCGCCGGGCGGTTGTACACCTCCAGCGGCGGCGCGTACTGCTGGAGCACGCCCTCGTTCATCATGCAGATCCTGGTGGACAGGGTCATCGCCTCCAGCTGGTCGTGCGTGACGTAGACGAAGGTCGATCCGGTGTCCTTGTGCAGGCGCTTGAGCTCTGTGCGCATCTCGCCGCGCAGCTTGGCGTCCAGGTTGCTGAGCGGCTCGTCCATGAACAGCACCCGCGGCTTGGGCGCGAGCGTGCGCGCGATGGCCACGCGCTGCTGCTGGCCGCCGGACAGCTCCGCGGGATACCGGTCGGCAAAGGGCCCGATGCGCATGATGTCGAGCATTTCTTTGACGCGGGCGGTGATGTCGGGCTTCTTCCATTTCAGGGTCTCCAGGCCGAAGGCGATGTTCTGGGTCACCGTCATGTGCGGCCACAGCGCGTAGTTCTGAAACAGGAAGCCGACCTCGCGCCGGGCGGGCGGGATGTTGATGTTCTTGTCACTGCTGAACATGATTTTGTCATCGAAGCGGATCTCGCCCCGGGTCGGCGTCTCCAGCCCCGCAATCATGCGCAGGGTGGTGGTTTTTCCGCATCCGGACGAGCCCAGGAGCGTCACGAACGCGCCGTCTTCGATTTCCAGGTTCAGGTCGTTGACGCCGATGAATTTGCCCCACTGCTTGGTCACGTGGGTCAGTACGATGCTTGGCATGGTCAGTTTCCTCCTACGCCCTTGTCGATGGAAGCGCCGGTCAGCTTGTTGGTGGTAAAGTTGACCAGGAGCACGATGATGACGATGAGCAGGTTGATGCCGTTGGACATCTGGGTCACGGCCTTCTCATCGAAGTACGAGAGCAGCGTGGTGATCAGCGTGCCGCTGGTGGTCAGCAGAATGAACAGCGACAGCTCGCGCATGCAGGAAATGAAGGGCAGCAGGTACCCGCTGATAAAGGACGACTTCTGGATCGGGAACAGGATGCGCAGCATCCGCTTGGGCCAGGAAGCGCCGACAATGACTGCGGCCTCCTCGATCTCGCCCGACAGCTGCATCATGGAGTTGGTGCCGCTGCGCGACGCGAAGGGCAGGTACTTGATCGAGCCGACGATCACCAGCAGCAGCAGCGTGCCGCGCAGGAAGGTCAGGCGCGTGGAAACCGCCAGGAAGATCGCGCCGAAGGCCATGGAGGGCACCAGGTAAGGAAAAAACGCCAGGCCGGATACCAGGCCGGCGAGCCTGGTGCCGCGCTTGCGCGCGACCGCGTAGCCGATCAGGATGCCGCCGGTGCCGACGATCAGGGACACGATCAGCGACAGCTTGATGCTGCCCCACAGCGCGGACCAGATCATGCCGTTGAACAGGATGCCCTTGCCGGCGTTGACGGCGAAGCCGCCGATATCCTCGCGGCTCAGCCAGTATTTGAGCGTCAGCGTGGCATAATTGCCCTGCACCTCGACCATGGATTCGAGCGCGAAGGAAATGATGGGGAAGATGGCGATCAGGAAGAGCAGGACCGCGAGGACGGCCGAAATGACGGTGTTGGCCCTGCCCAGGCGGATGTAGGACACCTGCCCGGACTTGCCCGTGACGGTCGTAAAGGACTTGCGCTTGCCCGTGAACCATAGGTTGATGCCCAGCAGCATGACCCCGAACAGGATCAGCACGATGGTCATGACGAACGCCTGGCCCTTGGTCGCCATGGTGTTATACAGCGACGTCAGCTGTGTGGAGAGGACGAAAAAATTCCCGGGCGAGCCCACGAAGACGGGCACGGCATAGGACGCCATGGTGCTGGAAAATACCAGCAGCACCGTGGAGAACAGCGCCGGCATGACGATGGGGATGGTGATGCGGCGCAGGATGCGCCCTCGGCCCGCCTGCAGGATGGTGGCCGCCTCCTCCAGGTTCGCGTCCATGTTCCTCAGCGTGCCGCCGATCAGGATATAGGCGAACGGCGCGTAATGAATGCCCATGACCAGCGCGCACGGAAAGATGCCGTACACGACCCAGGACGGCACGCAGATCCCCGTCAGGCTTTCCAGCATGCCGACCACGCCGGTGCCGACCCGCGAATTCGCGAAGACGTTTTTCCATACGAGCGCGAGCGTCCAGGACGGCATGATGTAAGGAAAAATAAAGACGGAGGAAAAAAACTTCTTGGCACGGATGTCCGTGCGCGTGATCAGGAAGGCGACCGTGCCGCCCAGCACGATCGCGATCAGCGACGCGTAGGCCGACATCCGCAGACTGTTCCATAGCGGCTTCCAGAAGGTGGATACATTGGTCAGCAGCTCCCGGTAGTTGAGCAGCGTGAAATCGTCCGCGCTCAGCTTCGTGTGGTACAGCGTGTTGTACCGCATCGCTTCCATCCTGCCCACAGTGAGGGAAGAGCGGATGACGGAGTACATCGGGTACACCGTCAGGATCACCAGCAGCACCGCGAACAGGACGATCAGCACGTTCGCCTGCACGGAGAAATAGCTCCTGACCCCGTAAATGAAATTGCCGACGCGTCTGCGCCAACCGGTTTGATTGTCTTTCATATCACCTGTACCAGTTCATGTCGGGCTTGCGGAGTGATGGGGGACGAAGACCGCGCGGAGGGCGGCGTGCGCTGCCCTCCGCGCGTGCGCGCATTACTTGCTGGCGCACCACTGCTGGATCTGGTCGAACACCTCGAAGTACACGTTCTGCACGTGCTCGGCGTCCTCGAAGACCAGGCAGTCCTGCCAGAAGCTCAGCGGCTGGTCGCCGTAGGTCTTGGCGTTCTCGCTGATGCCGATGGTGCCGTTGGCGGAATACGTGCCCATCTCCTTGCCGAAGATGTTGTTGTAGCCTTCCTCGGACAGCAGGTAATTGAGGTACAGGCACGCGGCATAGGGATACTTCGCGTTGGCGGCGATCATGCCGTAGATGGGGTACATCAGTCCGGCGAAGCCCTCGATGCCGTCGTTGGCGCAGACGGTGATGTTGCTGGCGTCCACGCTGCGCAGCTTGGAGAATACGAACAGTCCGGCAGAGCCGGCCGCGCCGCCCGCGACGTCAGCCGCGATGGTGCTGTCCTTGGACACGAACGTGCAGTTCATCAGGAATTTGTAGATCCACTCATAGGAAATGTTCGCGAATTCGCCCGCGGCCCAGTCCTTGCCGTAGTAGCTGCGGTAGGCGTCGGCCAGCTTCGCCTGCCATTGTTCGCTGGTCAGGCTGATCAGGAAGTTCATGCTGGACTTTTCGTCCATCGGGTTCTTGAATTCGGTGCCCTTGAACTCCGGCTCGGTGAACTGCCAGACGTTTGTGAAGCGTTTGGCCTGCTTGTCGCCGCCGTCGTTATAGAAGAACAGGCGGTTCAGGTACACGCAGACCAGGGGATTCTGGTCGGACTCGAGAATGACGGACTTGTAGTCCGCCGGGACATAGTTTTCCAGCCAGCCGGACGCGATCGCGAAATTGGTCAGCATAAAGCAGTCCTGCAGCAGCACCACGTCGGCGCCGTACACGTTGTTGCCGACCTCCTGCTCGAGCATCTCGTAGATCTGGCTGTCGTTGGGGTTCTGGGTCGCGATCTTGATGCCGGTCTTCTCGGTGAAGGTGTCCTCCTTCACGCGGGAAGTGTTGCTGTAGATCATGAGCTCGTTGTCGCCGATTTCGGCCTTGGCTTTGGCGAGCAGGTCATCCCAGCTCAGGTCGGCGGCGTCGGCGAGCGCCTTCTGCACATCCGTTTCCGCCAGCGCGGACACGGGGAGCAGCAGCGACAGGCACAGGATCATGGCGACGAGGATTGCGGCTGTCTTTTTCATCATGTTGCCTCCTATCCATATTGGGTAGATATTGTTTAAACAGGACTCTCCTGTTTAACATCGTGGTGGGGCGCGGGGCCGGTGCTGGCCCGCAGCACCAGCTCGGGAACGGCCTGGACCCGCTCCGGGGGGAGGGATGGCTGCGCGGCGTGACGGCAGAGCATGTCCAGCGCGGCCTGCGCCATGACCTCGCGCGGCTGGGCGACGGTCGTCAGCCGGATCTGGGGGAGGGCCGTTTCGTCCAGGCCGTCGTACCCGACGACCGACACGCCGCCCGGGACCTTCACCCCGGTGTCCGCCAGCCCGCCCGCAAGGCCGATGGCCAGCGAATCCTTGACGGCGAACACCGCTGTGACGCCTTCATGGCCGGCGGCCAGGCGCTGCCCCAGCGCGTAGCCGGCGGCGAGATAGTCCTGCCCGTCGCAGAAAAGGATGTGCTCCGGCTGCCCGATGTCGCGCATCGCCTGCCGGTACGCCTCCGCCTTGGCGCTGCGGGAGGCGGACTGCCGTCGGTCGCACACCATGGCGATGCGCCGGTGTCCCAGGCCGATCAGGTGGCTGAGCGCCATCGCGGTGCCTGCGCGGCTGTCGGAGCAGACGCAGCTGACGTCCGGGGACGTCGTTTTGCCGCCCAGGCAGACCAGGGGCAGGCGTTCTCCGGTCATCGCGGTGATCGGCGACACGTCCTCGCTGACCGGGGTCAGCAGGATGCCCATCGCCCTGGAATCGATCAGGTTCTGCACGCACCGCTTTTCGACGGCGGGGTCGTTGCCGGTGTCGTAGAGGATCAGGGTCAGCCCGCGGCGGCGGGCTTCGGCGTTCAGGGATTTGAACATCTCGCCGTAAACGGACGCGACGTCCCGGATGACCACGCCGACGAAGGACGAGGACTGCTTGGCCAGGTGGCGCGCGAGCAGGTTGGGTGTGTAGCCCAGCGCCTTCGCCCTGGCGAGCACCATGGCCTTCGTTTCGGCCCCGATGTCCGGATAATCGTTCAGCGCCTTGGAAACCGCCGAAACCGACAGTCCCAGCTCCCGCGCCAGCGTCCTGATCGTTACAGTCTGTTTCATGTCCTTTGACACAAAGGCATCCTTCCACTGATCAAACCTGTTACTAAACCGCTTTAGTGAATTATAGCATACCCGGAACGTCCGCGCAAGGGGGCAAATGCCGGAAATTTAAAAAAACGACATGATTCCGCAATGAAAATGCAACGCGAAAAGCGAAAAAGTGCTTGTCATCGGCAGACGAGTATGTTATAATCGCCTTGTTTCTGTGATTCTGCGACTGTGACGAAAGAGGGTTTTAACGGAAAGTGGGTACTGCTCAGAGGAATTGCGCATGGGATATCCATGCCCATTTCCGGACGGGCGGCGTGCGCCCGCTTTTTGTGTGTTGAGGTGCTTATGGCAAAAAATGACCAGGCGCTGGCGCGCCTTCGGCCCTTTTGCGAGGCGACGGCTGCGCAGATGGGACTGGAATTCTGCGACGTCCTGATGGAGCGGGAGCCTCAGGGGAGATACCTGCGCTTCTATGTGGACAAGGACGGCGGGCTGTCGCTGGACGACTGCGAGCGCTTCCACCGCGCGGTACAGCCGAAGGCTGAAGCGATCGACTACGATTTTATGGAGGTCTGCTCTCCGGGCCTGGACCGGCCGGTCCGCTCGGAGCGGGATATCCGCAAGGCCCTCGGCCAGCGGGTGTCGGTGCACCTGTACCGGCCCTGCGAGGGCAGCAAGCTGTACGAGGGCACGCTGGTCAGGATGGACGAAGCGGAAGTCGTCCTGGACACCGGCGCGGAGACGCCGCTGACCTTCGAGCGCAAGGCTGTGTCGCTGGTGCGGCTGGTGCCGGACCTGAGCGGCCTGGAGGATGAAACGGAGGGAATCGTCATCGATTCGGACGAGCTTCCCGGGGAATAAAGATTAGGAAAGGAAGACGGCTATGGCAAACAGAAAGACAGCCCAGCCCGCGTCGTCCAAGGCGGAGATCCTGGACGCGGTGGTCATGCTGGCGCGTGAAAAGGATATCAGCGAGGACCTGATCATCGGCGCGATCGAGGAGGCCTGCAAGGCGGCGTACCGCAAAAGCATCAAAAAGGGCGCCGCCCCGATGAACCTCGCGGTCAGCCTGACCCGGCAGTTCGGCATCCAGGTGTTCGCACGCAAGCTGGTGGTCGAGGAAATTGAGGACGAAAGCAACCAGATCACCCTGGAAGAGGCGCAGAAGATCAGCCCCAACTGCGAGATGGGCGACATCGTCGAGGTAGACGTGACGCCGAATGACTTCGGCCGCGTCGCGGCGCAGACGGCCAAGCAGGTCATCATGCAGCGCCTGCGCGAGGCGGAGCACGGCAAGATCTATGACGAAATGAGCGAAAAAGAAAACGAGATCATGACCGGCATCGTGCTCAAGGCGGACGCCAGCCGCGTCCTGTTCGAGGTCGGGCGCACGCAGGGCATCATGGACGCGCAGGACTTCATGCCCAACGAGGAATACCACGAGGGCGACCACCTGAAGGTGTACGTGCTGCAGGTGCCCAAGCCCGGCCGTACCGGCCCGGCGGCGCAGATCCGCGTATCCCGGTCGCACACCGGCCTGGTCAAGCGCCTGTTTGAAATGGAAGTGCCGGAGATCGCCTCCGGCGTGGTCCAGATCAAATCGATCGCGCGCGAGGCGGGCAGCCGCACCAAGATGGCGGTGCACTCCACCGACCCGAGCATCGATCCTGTCGGCGCGTGCGTCGGCCCGCGCGGCAGCCGGGTGGACCGCGTGGTGCAGGAACTGAAAAACGAGAAAATCGACATCATCAAATGGTCGGCCGAGCCCGCGGAATTTGTGGCGAACGCGCTGAATCCGGCGCACGTCATCTCCGTGTTCATCTCTGACGAGGAAAAGATCTGCCGCGTGGTCGTGCCGGATTCCCAGCTTTCGCTGGCGATCGGCAAGGAGGGGCAGAACGCCCGTCTGGCCGCGAAGCTGACGACCTGGAAGATCGACATCAAGTCCCAGACCCAGGTGGCCGAGCTGATCCAGCTGCAGCAGGCGAACGCGCCCGCGCCGGAGATGCAGGGCACGGTGATCGCGGACGAGTATGAGGACTACTCTCTCCCGATCCCGGACGAGGACGATACGCAGTAATACGGCAAAGGAGCGACAGCGGCCTGTGATGAAGCCCAGAAAGATTCCCATGCGCATGTGCGTGGGATGCCGCGAGATGAAGCCCAAGAAGGAGCTTCTGCGCGTGGTGCGCACGTCCGAAGGGGAAGTGCTGATTGATCTGACCGGCAAAAAGTCCGGCCGCGGGGCGTACATCTGCCCCTCCGGGGAGTGCCTGGCCAGAGCGCGCAAGCAGCGCCAGCTGGAACGCGCGTTCGAATGCCAGGTGGACGCGGCGACCTATGAATCGCTGGCAGCGTCCGTCCGCGCGGCGGAGGAGGCGGCCCCATGAACCGCGACAGGCTCAGGGGGCTGATCGGGCTGTGCCGCCGCGCCGGCCAGCTCACGCTCGGCGCGGATATGGCCGTGAAGCAGCTGCAGTCACAGGCCTGCGGCGCCGCGCTGATCGACGAATCGGCCGCGCCGAATACGCTGAAGCGTGTGACCAAGGCGGCCGAAAGGGCGCAGGTGCCGCTGCTGACGCTGCCCGAGGGCCTGCTGGATCAGGCGACCGGGCAGTCGGGACGCATCGCGGCGGCTGTCAGGCGGGGGTCGCTCGCCGACCAGATCATTTTATTGTTCAATACAGCCGATCAGGCTTGAGAAAGACCGAATTTTACGCATATGCGGGGGTGCAAGACGTCTCATGGCGACTAAGTTGAATTTAGCCGAAGTCACGAAGGAATTGGCAGAGAGCGCGGGAAAGGTTCTGGACGAATCCTCCCGTGTCCGGAAAAACCTGGACATGGTGCTGCAGTCTCTCCAGAAGAAGCGCAGCGCGTTTATCCGCCAGGAAAACGAAGCGCTGGAAAAGAAAAAGCTGGAAGAGCAGCAGGCGATGATGAGCCAGCACGCCAGGGCGTGGGTCATGCCGGACGATGACGTCGAACTGCCGGCAGAGACGGAAGCCCCCGCGGCGCCCGTGGTGGTGCGCACGTCTGCGGCGGCGATGCCGGCGCAGGCGGAGACGCCTGTGTCCGCCCCCGAAGCGAAAGCGGAACAGCCCGCCGTGCCGGAAAAACCGGCGAAGCAGGAAGTGCCCGGGGAAAGCAGCCAGCCCGCCGCGACGGAAAAGCCCGCGAAGCAGGACAATGCCGCCGAGAAACCACAGGCGGCGGAGGAGTCCAAGCAGGCAGAACAGCCCAAACCGGCGGAGCAGCCCAAACCGGCGGAGCCGTCGCGCCAGGCCGCCCGGCCGCAGCAGGCATCCGATCGCCCGCAGCAGAGAGCGGCGCGGCCGCAGGGAACGGCGTCCGGCCAGGGCGCTGCGCCGTCGCCGACGCGCGGACAGCCGACGGGCGTGTTTGCGCGCCCGCAGGGCAGCCCCACACGCGGACAGCCGACGGGCGTCTTCGCGCGTCCGCAGGGCCAGGGCGGGTACGGCGCGCGTCCGCAAGGCGGCGCCACGCGCGGACAGCCGACGGGCGTGTTTGCGCGTCCGCAGGGCCAGTCCGGCGCCCGCCCGCAGGGGCAGGGCAGTTAT
>CAMNEH010000087.1 GCA_946536315.1 uncultured Clostridia bacterium | reverse complement strand
TCCTTACCCACCGTTTAGCCTTGTATCCGGTTTCTGTTCGTAGGTTCCTCGGCTTTGCTACACCGCTTCCTCCCCTCCTGCCATTGCTGACAGCAGCTTGCGGTTCGCTACACTTGGCGGTAACTACCCGTGGCGGGACTTTCACCCGCTAGAATTGTGCCATGCCCGGCACACTATGCCAAACCTGCCCTGCGCTCCCCGCGCAGGGCGTTTTCCAAACGCTGACCCCGGACAGAATGATTTAATCCCTTGCAATCGAGCGGAAATCTGTGTATAATATGCCTTGAGCCAGAGCCGGGCCAGCCGCCCGGCTATTGTTTTCAGCATGATGAAAGTGATTGATTCGAGAGGAGCGATATGACATGAGTGAAGCGCTGGAACAGGTCAAGCGGATCGTGGTGTCTCCCGAGGGGATGGAAAAGCTGAAGGAACAGCTGCACTACCTGGAGACCGTGCGCAGGCCGCAGGTGGCGGAACAGATCAGCGTCGCGCGCGGCTACGGCGACCTGAGTGAAAACGCGGAATACGACGCCGCGAAAAACGAGCAGTCCAAGCTGGAGGCGGAAATTCAGGAACTGACGATGACCATCGCCACCGCGATCGTCATGGACGAGCAGGACGTGTCCACGGACAGCGTCAGCATCGGCACCACGGTCAGCGTCACCTGTGTGGATACCAGCGATCCGGACCTCTACGACCGGGGCGAGAAGTTTACCTACACCATCGTCGGCGCGCGAGAAAGCGATCCGGGCAAGCACCTGATTTCCAACGATTCCGCGATCGGCGCGGCGCTCCTGGGCAAGGCGGTGGGTGACAGCGTCAAGGTGATCCTGCCGGACGACCAGTATGTGACCTTTGAGCTGAACAGCATTGAGGCGAGAAAGTAAGGAGTACCAGATATGGATCAACATCAGCCGGCGCTTTCCTACTCCGAGCAGGAGCGGATCCGCCGTGACAAGCTGCAGGCGCTCATGGACCAGGGGGCAAACCCCTATCTGCTGACGAAGTATCCGGTCGACGCGCATTCGGAGCAGATCAAGGCGGATTTCGAACACCTGGACGGCAGCACCGTGTGCATCGCGGGCCGCATGATCAGCCGCCGCGTCATGGGTAAGGCGTCGTTCGGCCACCTGCTGGACGGCCAGGGCGGCATTCAGATCTACGTTCGCCGCGACGACGTCGGGGCGGAGGTCTATCAGCAGTTCAAGGCCTGGGACGTGGGCGATCTGGTTGGCGTCAAGGGCTTCGTATTCAGGACGCAGATGGGCGAGATTTCCGTGCACGCGCAGGAAATCGTGCTGCTCAGCAAGTGCCTGAAGCCGCTGCCGGAAAAATTCCACGGCCTGCAGGACCAGGACCTGCGCTACCGTCAGCGCTATCTGGACATGATCGTGAACCCGGAGGTGCGCGAGACCTTCGTGAAGCGCTCCCAGGTCATCAGCGCTATCCGCACGTTCCTGAACGGGCGCGGCTTCCTGGAGGTGGAAACCCCGGTGCTGCACACGCAGGCGGGCGGCGCCGCGGCGCGGCCCTTCATCACGCATCACAATACGCTGGATATCGATATGTACCTGCGTATCGCGCTGGAGCTGCACCTGAAGCGCCTGATTGTCGGCGGGTTTGAGCGCGTCTATGAGATCGGCCGCGTTTTCCGCAACGAGGGCATGGATACGCGGCACAATCCCGAGTTCACCATGCTGGAGTTGTACCAGGCCTATACCAATTACGAGGGCATGATGGACATCGTGGAGGACATGTTCCGCTATGTCGCGCACGAAGTGAACGGCACCGGCGTCGTGGACTGCGGGGATACGCAGCTCGACCTGGACCGGCCGTTTGAACGCCTGTCCATGGTGGAGGCGGTCAAAAAGTACGCCGGCGTGGACTTTGACCAGGTGCAGACGCTGGAGGAGGCGCGCGCGCTGGCGGATGAGCGTGGCATCAAATATGAGCAGCGGCACAAAAAGGGAGACATTCTGAACCTCTTCTTCGACGAATATGTCGAGGCAAACCTGGTGCAGCCCACCTTCCTTTATGGCCACCCGGTGGAGATTTCGCCCCTGGCGAAGAAGGACCCGCTGCACCTCGGGTATACGGAACGCTTCGAGGTGTTCATGCTCGGCCGGGAAATGGGCAACGCTTTCTCCGAGCTCAACGACCCCATCGATCAGCGCGCGCGGTTTGAGGCCCAGGCAGCGCTCAAGGCGCAGGGCGACGAGGAAGCGCAGGGCGTGGACGAGGACTTCCTGAATGCGCTCGAGATCGGCATGCCGCCCACGGGCGGGCTCGGCGTCGGCGTAGACCGGCTGGTGATGCTGCTGACCAACGCGCCGTCCATCCGCGATGTGCTGCTCTTCCCGACCATGAAGCCCGTAGGCTGAGCGATGGCCGGCATTCTGGAATACCTGGACTGGCGCGGCGACGTGCCGCTCGATGTGGATCCCTTCGGCGAGGTGGATAACCTGGTGCTGGCCGAGCTGTCCTATACGGACTTCGGCGGCATCGTTTCCGAGCAGGGGCAGGAGGTGGCACTGACTGAAGCCTGCAGGATGTACTTTGAGCGGCACACGCATGAGGAGATCATGGCGGACAAGTCGTTTACCGCCAGATCGCCCCTATTGCTGGAGCCCATGTGCGGCGGCGCGCGCTTTCAGGATACGCGGCTGAAATGGTACGTCAACGAGGTACACCCCGATCAGGACGAGCAGATGGCGGCCATCACCTTCCTGCTGCCGAACGGGGGCATTTACATCGCGTTTCGCGGTACGGACAATACGCTGGTCGGCTGGAAGGAGGATTTCAACTTCAGCTACCTGTCGGAAACCCCCGGACAGCGGCGCGCGGTGGCCTACCTGAACGCGGTCGGCCGTCAGACGTCGGGTCCGCTGCTGGTCGGCGGTCATTCCAAGGGCGGCAACCTTGCGGTGTACGCTGCCGCGTTCTGCGACGAAATGGTCCAGGCGCGTATCCGGACAGTATACACCAACGACGGCCCTGGATTCCGTCAGGATATCCTCGATACCGAAGGCTATGCGCGCATCCTGCCCAGGGTGATCAGCCTGATCCCGGACACGGACATCATCGGCCAGCTGCTCAGCAACCGCTGCGCGTGCCGCGTGGTGAAGAGCGAGGCCAGGGGTATCTGGCAGCACGACGGCTTTACCTGGTCCGTACGGCGCAACCGCCTGGTCGGCGCGGATCAGAGCGATCTGAGCCTGCTCGCGGGCAAGGCGCTGGGTGGCTGGCTGGAGCAGATGAACGACGAAACCCGTCGCTCGTTCACGGCGACGGTGTTCGCCATGTTCGAGTCCGCCGGGCTGGACACGGTAGACGGCATGCTCACCCACAAATGGAAAAGCCTGGAGGCGATGCTGGCGGCGCTCCGGGGCGTGCCCAGAGATAAACTGCAGGAAGCGCTGCGCATTATGCGCGCCCTGGGGGAGAGCGGCCGCCAGGTCACGGCGCAGTACCTGACCGCGCGCATTGCCCGAATCAAAGAAACCGGCCGTCCCGCGCTGCCAGGGCTGCAGGACGGAGACACGGCCGGTCTTCCGGACCGCTGAAAAACGAACAGGAGGAAAGCAAACATGGTCAAACGTTTGGCGCTGCTCTTGGCGGTGATGCTGGCCATTCCGCCGCTGATGTCTGTCGCGGAGGACGCGCAGATCGGGTATATCAATGAGGACACGAAGATCTATATGGACGCGTCGGAAAAGGCGATCGTGGACGGCAACGCGTCGCTGGGCATGCAGGTGCGCGTTGAGGAGGAGAAGGCCTCGGAAGGGCTGGACTGGTACCGGGTGACCTTCCTGGCCAACAGCCACGAGGGCTGGGTCAAAGCGGATGACGTGGACCTGGTCATCGCCAAGAAGCCGATCGTCGCGGTGGCCGCTCCGGAAGTGACGCCCGGGGGCGTGCAGCCGGTGGAGCGCGAGAGCGATTTTCCGGTGCTGACCGCCAGCGGCGCGATCGACCCGGACCTGCTGCCAGGCGCGCCGAAGGCGGACCAGTACCGGACGCTGGAGACGGGCGACGCGGGCGAGGACGTGGAGGCAGTCATCCAGCGGCTGTATGCGCTGGGATATCTGGAAAGCGGGAACGCGAAGAAGCTGATGAAAACGCACCAGAGCGCCATCAGGCAGTTCCAGAAAAACAACGGCCTCACGCAGGACGGCGTCTGCTCACCCGAGCTGCAGGCCAAACTGTTCTCCGACAACGCGCTGAATAAGCGCAAGGAAAAGCTCGGGGCCAGGGACGCGCTGCTGTTCTCAAAAGGCACGGTCAAGGCCTCCAACAAGGGCGGCGGAACGATCACGTACACCCTGAAGAATACGACCGCCTCATCCATTGACGCTTATAACATCAACATGCGCCTGTACAACACGTATGGCGAGCGGTTCCTGATGGGCGGCGCCGTCAGCGACTTCACGCTGGCGGATGAGCTGACAGTGCTGGAGCATGTGGAGGAACGCGCGACCTTCCGCAAAAACGAAACGATCTCGTTCGCGTTTGAAATGGGCAGCCTGTATTTTGCCGGCGTCATGATCGCCGTGACCGCCTACCATGTGCAGGGCGGGGAAACTGTGCGCATACCCGAGGACCAGCTGCACTGGTTCGGGTTTGGCAAGGGCGTGACCGAGGGCTATCAGGATCTGCTGGTGACGCCGTTGACGGATGAGGAAACGAAGCTCGCGGGCCGTTGGGAGATCGGTGTCGATGGCGCGTATGTCGACGCGGATATCGCCAAGCAGTACGGTGTGCGGGAGGGCTTCCTGATCCAGAAGATGACCCCCGCATCCATGCTGGACGAAGCGGGACTGAAGGCGGGCGACGTGCTGCTGGCGATCGGTGACATCCGCATCTTTGGCAAAACGTCCATCGAACGCGCGCTGTCCAGGCTCGACGCGGGGCAGGATGCCGTGGTGCTCTTCCTGCGCAACGGCGTTGTGTATCAGACCCGGCTGGTCACTCCGGGCGGCATCGCGGCAGCCTGACGCGCGCCGCGGGGCGCCGGGAAGCAGTCAACCGCTGAAGCGATTCTTCTGTCTGTTTACTGACACGCATACCAACACGACGCCGGCTGCGATAAGCTGCCGGCGTCGATCAATTCAGACGGGTTTCCGCTATTCTTATTTTTTCAGGCTGCGGCGCAGCTCCTCGGTGAATTCAGTGAGCACGCCTTTGGGGCTGACCTCGTCCAGCAGCCCGATCATTTTCTGCACCTGGTCGTCGGACAGGTGGCTGTTGCCGGTGATATGGCGGAACTTGGTCCCCACGGCGTACAGCCTGATGTCCTCCAAGGAGGACTTCTTTTCGATCATGAGTCTCACCCGGCTGCTGGAATGGGCGAATTTGATCATGTCCTTGTTCAGGAGCGCGTAGGAGAGCTTGCCATTCTTGTCGGTATAGGCGTCCACGATCTTCTGGTATTCGGTGCTGTCAATCAGCACTTCGAGCGCCTGCGTCTCCTCGGGTTCATCCGCGGCCGGCACGGCAGCCTGCTGCGGCGGTGTGCCGCGCTTGCTGTAGGGCATGCCGGACGTGAGGGCGATGGCCTCCTGGAAGGCCTCCCTGGGATACTTGTCTGCGGGAGTGTTCGCGGTGGGGATCGGGTCGCCGGACGTCTTACTGATGGAGGCAATGCCAGGCTGCGCAAAATCGCTGCGCATGATGACGATGCCGGCGCCGCCGGAAGTCAGCTTGAGCCGATAGGCGATGGCCTGAAGCGTGGTCAGGGCGACAATGTCGGTTCTGATCATAGCGTGTCCTCCTTCAAAATCGATCTGCGGATATAGCTGTACGACTGCGGCGGATGAACCACTCTGACCGGATTATATTGCAAATGTCCAAAAAGGTCAATATTCAGACAAAAAAGCGAGGGCACGCTTCAATTTCCTTCATTGCGCGGTGAAACAAGGTCCTGTCTTTCACAAATATCAACTTGCTTTTGCATGGAATATCCGGTATAATGTTGACGAAAAACGGCATGAATGGCTGATTATTCATGCGCGTTTGCTCACATCAGAGGAGGGATCGGCCCGTGAAGATCCGCGCGAACCGGATGCTCGTGGGCGAGCGGCTGGTGACGGACCGGCTGGTGACCGTGTCAGACGGGACGATCGCCGGGGTGGAAGCCTATGCCGGCGGCGCGTGCGACGTGTCGCTGGACATTCTGACGCCCGGCCTGATCGACCTGCATTGCCATGGCGGCGAGGGCTTCAGCGCGTATGAAGCGGACCCGCGGCGGTCAGCCGCGTTCCTTGACCGGATGCTGCGGGCGGGTGTGACGGATCACCTGCTGACCCTGTCTGCGGCGCCGATTCCGGTTATGCGGCAGGGACTCGCGTTCGCGCGCGAGGCGATGGCGCAGCAGGCGGACGGACGCCTGGGTGGCAGCCGTATCCGCGGCGTACATCTGGAGGGTCCGTTTCTGAGCGGCGCGCGCGCCGGCGCGATGCCTGCGGACGCGATCCTGCCGCCTTCGGCGGAAAGCTACCGCGCGTATTTCGGGGACTATGACGACATCGTCCGCCTGGTAACGCTCGCCCCGGAGGAGGAAGGCGCGGAGGGGCTGATGGCCTGGCTGAAAGGCCGGGGAATCCGGGTGCAGGCAGGGCATACGGATGCGACCTATGATCAGGCGGTGCGCGCGTTTGGCGGTGGCGCGGAGTCCCTCTGTCACAGCTTCAACGCCTGCCGCGGGATCCATCACCGGGAGCCGGGCGTCGTGATGGCCGCCATGGAGTGCCCAGCAGTCTATATGGAGGCCATCTGTGACCTGCAGCATCTGCATCCGGCGATCCTGCGCCTGATCTGCCGCGAAAAGGGAACGGGTCGCATGATCCTGATCTCGGACTCGACGGCTGTGCACGGGCTGCCGGACGGAGCGTATCTCAGCGAAGGGACGCCGGTGCGGGTTCAGGACGGCGTGGCCCGGACGCTGAGCGGCGCGCTGGACGGCGGAGGCGTGTACCTGGACGAGGCGGTCCGCAACATGGTTTCTATCGGCATTCCGCTGCCGCACGCACTGTGCATGGCCTCGGTCACGCCGGCAAAGCGAATGCGATGGACGCAGCTGGGGGATATCCGGCCCGGCATGGCGGCACGGCTGGTCGGATGGAGCGGCGCGCTGCGTCCGGTCTGGGTGATGGCGGACGGCCACGCGGTGGCGCTGGAAATGGCATGATACCAACGGAATGAAGGGCAGGGAGCATCGCATGCTGCATGTGGGCATTGATCTGGGCGGCACCGGCATCACGGCCGCGGCACTCAGCGAAACATATGAAATCCTCGCCAGGACCGATCTGCCGACACGACCGGAACGCCCATACCAGGAGGTCGTGCGGGACATGGCCTCGGCAGCGCGCAGGGCGCTGGAGGACGCCGGCGCGCGGGTGGAAGACGCCGACAGGATCGGCATCGGTGTGCCCGGGAGCGTGGACCCGGTGTCAGGGATCGTGGGCCTGAGCGGCAACCTGGGCTGGAACGGCGTGCCGCTGCGCGACGAAATGGCGCGCTATTTTTCTGTGCCGGTCCTGATGGACAACGACGCCAATGCGGCCGCGCTGGGCGAAAGCGTGCTTGGCGCGAGCAGGGATACCGGCAGCAGCGTCCTGATCACGATCGGCACGGGCATCGGCGCGGGCATGATCGTCCACGGGCGGCCGTGGGGCGGCGCGTTCGGGATGGCGGGTGAAATCGGGCATCTCACAATGGTACCGGACGGCGTACCCTGCGCTTGCGGGCGCTGCGGCTGTGTGGAGCAGTACTGCTCCGCGACGGCACTGGTTCGCATGGCCCGGTCCGCCTACATGACCTTCCGGCCCAGGTCAGGCTATGTCGACCGCGCCGTTGGGAACGGCCCAGCCGTCGGCAATGCTGAGCCCTGGGGCCTGACGGCCAGGGACGTCATCGACGCGGCCAGGGCGGGCGACGAGGCCGCGCTGCAGGTGTTCCGCCAGTATGCCCGGTATGTCGCCCTCATGGTGGACGACGTATTCAATTTCTTTGATCCCGAGATCGTGGTGCTGGGCGGCGGCGTCAGCAGGGCGGGGGATTTCCTGCTGGAGACGGTCCGGGCGTACCTGCCGCAAACGGAAATGGGCGCGCCCCGGCCGCCTTATCGCCTGGAGCTCGCGCGCCTCGGCAGCGATGCGGGCGTCATCGGCGCGGCCATGCTGGGCGGCCTTCCGTGAACGCCCGCAGACAGACGTCGTTTCGGTTCGCCGGCAGCGCCGGCATGAGCACGGATCATGCCGGCGCATGTGCCTGAAAGGATACTTCATGGAGACCAGACAGCTTCAGACCTTCGTGACCCTCGCGGGAACGCTCAACTATCAGCGGGCGGCGGAACAGCTGCAGTACGCGCCATCCTCCCTCTTCAAGCATATTCAGCTGCTGGAGGAGGAGCTTGGCGTGCCGCTGTTTTGCAAAAACGGACGGAAGCTGGAGCTGACCTGGGAGGGCCGGCGCTTTCTGCCGGAGGCGGAGCGCCTCCTGGATGAATGGGATAAGATCCTGCGCGCCACCCGGGCGTCCGATCAGGCGCATGTCCTGGCCATCGGCGGCTGTGAGCTGAACACCTCCTACGCGATGCGGGATATGCTGCAGCAGTTTATCGCGGCATATCCGGACGTGCGCTTCAACATGACCACGTCTCCCAACGCGGACGCGCCGGAGCTGGTGCGCGGCGGCCAGGCCGATCTGTGTTTCTATTACAGCCTGTCCACACGCCGACCGGGCGGTTTTCAGGGCGCGCTGCTGTACAGTGAGCTGGTCAGCCCCAGCGTCGCCGCAGGGCATCCGCTGCTCAGCCGTAACCGTGTCACGTGGGCGGACCTGGCCGATTATCCGCTGGCGCATCCGCACGAGAGCTGCGTGTTCTACGAAGGCTATCTGCAGCAGCTGGAGGAGCAGGGCCTTTCTCCGGCCCGGACCGCGTTTCTGGGCAATATCACGCTGGTCGCCCGGCAGGCGGTCACGGACGGCGCGGTCATGCTCGTCCCCGCTCAGTCGCGCCGACACATGCAGGAGGAATACGGCGTTCTGCCCCTGCCGATGGACGACCGCCCCCTGCGCTTCTGGGAATCCGTCCTCTACCGCCGTGACGCCGCGCAGAATCCGTCCGTCCGGCGCATGGTCCGCTTCGCCGTTCAGTACGCAGCGGCGCAGATCGCGGCGCATCCGGACACGCTGCTCCCCCCGTCGGCGGGGAAGCGCTGACACGCTTGCGCGGATGATTTCCTTTTTTCGAATGCACGGTTCGACAGAATCGTGTTCTTTTTTTGTTTTTTGGCGATACAATGAACACAGCGGCAGACGCGGGCTCCTGCGCCTGCCCGGATACAACGTTTTCATCAAGGAGGATAGCTGTGATGCGTAAACTGTTGGCACTGGCGCTGTGCGCGGCGATGCTGTGCACGGCGGGCGGGCTTTCGCTGGCTGAGTCTGCGAAGACCGCGATGACCCCTGGCACCTATACCGCTGCTGTGAAGGGCCAGAACGACTATGTGACCGTCGCCGTGACGGTCAGTGAGAACGCCATCGAAAAGGTTGAAGTGACCTCCCACCAGGAGACCCCTGGCATCGGCGCGCCCCTGACGGAAGAGGGCCTGGAGGGTGACACCCCCATCGCCGTGCTGCCGCAGCGGATCGTGGACGCGCAGTCCTACGGCGTGGACGCTGTGGCCGGCGCGACCATCACCAGCTGGGCGATCAAGAACGCCGTCAAGGACGCACTGTCCCAGGCAGGCGCGAACACCGATGAATGGAAGGCCGCCCCTGAAAAGGCCGCGCCCGAGGCCAGAGACCTGACGGCGGACGTCGTCGTGCTCGGCGCGGGCGGCGCTGGCCTGGCCAGCGCGATCTCCGCGCTGGAGAACGGCGCCGAGAGCGTGATCCTGGTTGAAAAGTGCGGCGCGGTCGGCGGCGATACGCTGGTCTGCGGCGCGATCTACAACTGCCCGGACGAAGCGCTGCAGTCTCAGGAAACCCTGACCGACGCGAAGCGCGCCGCGATCGAGGCCGTGCTCGCCAAAGCGCCGGCCAGTGACGCGCAGGCCGAGCTGATCGACACCGTGAAGGCGGAACTGGCCGCTTATGACGAAGCGGGCCGCACCGACATCTTTGATACCGAAGCCTGGTTCGCGCTGCAGACCTGGGACGGCGGCGACTATGTCGCGAATCCTGACCTGGTCAAGGTGCTCACCGGCAAGGCCAAGGCCGGCTATGACTGGATCGTCAACATGGGCCTGGAATTCTATCCCACGATCGGCCAGGGCGCTGGCTCGCTGTGGCAGCGCACGCACACCACCACCAAGACCATGGGCACCGGCTTCATCACGACCTATGTGAAGAAGCTGGCTGAATACGGCGACAAGGTCACCGTTCTCAACTATACCACGGCCAAGGCCATCACCCGGGCGGAAGACGGCACGGTGAACGGCGCTGAAGCGGTCGATACCCTGGGCAACACCTACACCCTGCACGCCAACAAGGGCGTCGTGCTCGCCACCGGCGGCTTCGCGGCCAACGGCAAGATGGCGCAGGAATACAACACCTCCGGCAAATGGGACGACCTGAGCAAGGTCAAGACCACCAACCGTTACGCCTGCTCTCAGGGCGACGGCATCCTGATGGCCACCGCTATCGGCGCCGACCTGTTCCAGATGGAGCAGATCCAGCTTCTGTACCTGGGCAACCTGAAGGATGGCCAGCTGACCAAGTATCCGCCCCGCGTCGTCAACGGCACCGACCAGGAAATCTTCATCAACAAGGAAGGCAAGCGCTTCGTCCAGGAGGACGGCCGCCGCGACCAGATCTGCCTGGCGTCCCTGGAGCAGACTGACGGCATGTTCTACTTCCTGGAGTCTGCGGACGGCAGCTATGTGGATATCGACCAGGCCATCTCCGCTGACGGCTTCTCCCTCCGCTTCC
>CAMNEH010000086.1 GCA_946536315.1 uncultured Clostridia bacterium | reverse complement strand
TTCATCCTGGTCATCGCGGCGCTGGTGCAGTTCGTGGAAATGTTCATGAAAAAGTCCATGCCGGCCCTGTACTCCGCGCTGGGCGTCTATTTGCCGCTGATCACCACCAACTGCGCCGTGCTGGCCGTGACCGTGATGAATGTGCAGAACAACTACAACCTGTTTGAATCCGTATGCAATGGCGTGTTCGGCGCGCTGGGCTTCATGCTGGCCATCGTGCTGATGGCGGGCGTGCGTGAGCGGCTGGAGACCTCGGACATTCCCAAGAGCTTCAAGGGCTTCCCGTCCAGCCTGATCATCGCCGGCCTGATGAGCATCGCGTTCATGGGCTTCCAGGGAATGGTAAAGTAAGGAGGAAACGCTATGGATTTTATGCCAATTCTGTATGCCCTCCTGGCCCTGGGCGCGCTGGGCGCGGTCTTCGGGCTGGTGCTGGATATCGCTGACAAGAAATTCGCCGTGCAGACGGACGAGCGCGTCGCCGCGGTGCGCGAAGCCTGCGCCGGCGCGAACTGCGGCGCGTGCGGCTATCCCGGCTGTGACGGCTTTGCCGCCGCCGTGGTCGCGGGCACTGCGCCGATCAACGGCTGCTCCGCCGGCGGCGCGAAAACGGCCAACGCCATCGCCGCCATCATGGGCGCGGACGCCGGCAGCACGGAGCCGAAGGTTGCCCGCGTGCTCTGCCAGGGCGCGTTCGGCGTCGCCAAGGAACGCTACCGCTACGACGGCTACAAGTCCTGTCAGATGGCCGCGCAGATGGTCGGCGGCCCGAAGATGTGCCCCTACTCCTGCGTGGGCCTGGGCGACTGCATGGACGTGTGCAAGTTTGACGCGATCCGCATTGAAAACGGCATCGCCGTGATCGATCCCAACAAGTGCACCGCCTGCGGCATGTGCGAAAAGGCCTGCCCGCGCCACGTCATCCGCGTGATGACCAAGGACGCGAACGTCATCGTGCGCTGTCAGAACTCCGACACCGGCCGCGTCGCCCGCGAGGCGTGCATGAAGGCCTGCATCGGCTGCAAGCGCTGCGAAAAGACCTGCCAGTACGACGCCGTACACGTGGAAAACGGCTTTGCCCGCATCGACCCGGATAAATGCACCCGCTGCGGCGAGTGCGCCAAGAACTGCCCCTGCGGCTGCATTACCATCGGGTAATCCAGCCGGCCCTCAGGCTGCCGCGGCCATCCGCGGCAGCCTTTTTATTACAGCTTTGGGCCCTGGAGCGCCGGTCAGGGCTCGCTTGCTTTTCTGCGCCGGATGCCGTACAATGTAGAAGTATGAACCGCGTTGGAGAGGAGGGGGCACATGCCGGACAGGCTGACAGGAACCATCATGACGACAGTATTCCGCAATGACGACAACGGCTATTCCGTCCTTTCCGTGATGGCGGACGGGACCGAGGTCACGGTCGTCGGTGTGCTCCCCCGTCTGGGCGACGGCGAGCGCGTCACATTTTACGGCGGCTGGACAGAGCACCGCGATTACGGCCGGCAGTGGAAGTCCGCCGGCTGCGAGGTGGAGGAGCCGACCTCGCTGAGCGACATCCGCCGGTACCTGGCCTCCGGGCAGATCAAGGGCGTCGGCGAAGCGACCGCCGAGCTGCTGGTCAGGACCTTCGGCGACCGGACGTTCGACGCGCTGCTCGACGTGTCCCGGCTGACCAAGGTCAAGGGCATCGGTTCCTCCCGCGCCCGAATGATCGTGGAAAGCTTCACTGAGCAGTACGCCGAGCGCCGGCAGATGATGTTCCTGCAGCGCTACGGCGTCCCGCCCGCGCTGTCCGCGCGCATCGCGAAGGCCTATGGTCAGGAGACCGAGGCCGTCATGCGCGCCAATCCCTACCGCCTGATCGACGATGTGGACCGCGTCGGCTTTCTGACCGCGGACCAGATCGCCATGAAGATGGGCATTTCCGCTGACAGCGAGCACCGCCTGCAGTACGGCATCAAATATATCTTAGAGGAGGCCGCCGCCAGCACCGGGCATACCTGCCTGCCCGCCGACGAGCTGCTGAGCCGCGCGTCGGACACGCTGCGCTGCCCCCCGTCCGTGCTGGAAACACACCTGCGCGCGCTGGTGCTGCGCCGCGAGATCATCCTGTCCGAGCGCGAGGGCCGTTCCGTCGCCTTCCTGAGCGCGTTTTATTATGCCGAGGTCGAAACGGCGATGCGCCTCACCAAGCTGAAGCTGACCGCGCCAGCGGCGCAGGACGACGGCGCGGAGCAGGAAATCGCCGCGTTCGAGCGCGCCCAGGGCATCCGCATGTCCGATCAGCAGCGCGCCGCAGTGACCGGCGCGGTGCGCCACGGCGTGTTCGTGATCACCGGCGGCCCGGGCACAGGGAAAACGACGATCATCCGCTGCATCCTGTCCCTGCTGGGCAAGGACCGCAAAACGCTGCTGACCGCCCCGACCGGCCGCGCCGCCAAACGCATGGCCGAAGCGACCGGGCGGAAGGCCATGACCATTCACCGCCTGCTCGTCTTTGACGCGGCGACGGGGCATTTCCAGAAGGACGACGAGCATCCGCTGTCCTGCGACTGCGTGATCGTCGATGAAATGTCCATGGTGGATATTTTCCTGATCCGCAGCCTGCTGCGCGCGCTGCCGGACGGCACGCGGCTGGTGCTGGTGGGCGATCAGGACCAGCTGCCCAGCGTCGGCGCTGGCAACGTGCTCAAGGACATCCTGCAGTCGGGCGTCATGCCCTACGCGCGCCTGACGGACGTCTACCGCCAGGAGGAGCACAGCATGATCGCCATCAACGCGCACCGCATCCACGAGGGGCAGATGCCCTGGCTGAACCGGCGCGAGTCTGACTTTTTCCTCGACCGCCAGTCCGGGCCGAACGACGCGGCGCAGACGGTGGTCAGGCTGTGCATGGAGCGGCTGCCGGGCTTCCTGCGGCTGGCGGACGGCCGCCGCGACATCCAGGTGCTCTCGCCGCAAAAGAAGGGCCCTGCCGGGGTCATCCGCCTGAACCAGCTGCTGCAGCAGGCCTATAACCCGCCCTCTGAGAACAAGCCTCAGCTGGCGTACGGTGACACCGTTTTCCGCCCCGGCGACAAGGTGATGCACATTCACAACGATTATCAGCTGCACTGGGAAACCGCGGACGGCGAGGAAGGCGACGGCGTGTTCAACGGCGACCTCGGCTTCGTGCGCGACGTGGACACGGAAAGCGGGACGCTGACCGTGCTGTTCGACGACGAGCGGCTGGTGACCTATGCGCACGCGGACCTGGAGGAGCTGGACCTCGCCTACTGTACCTCCGTGCACAAGAGCCAGGGCAGCGAATTCCCCGTGGTGGTCATGCCCGTGGTGCGCGGGCCGCGGCTGCTGATGACGCGCAACCTGCTGTATACGGCGCTGACGCGCGCAAGGCGCTTTGTCGTGCTGGTCGGCACCGAGGAGGCGATCCGCGCGATGGTCGACAACGACTATGTCACCACGCGCTACACCGGGCTCAGGCAGCGGCTGATCGAGCAGTCCCTGCCCTCCCCGCCGCAGCTCGGGTTCGACTGACATGCTGCCGCATCTGCTGAGCCCCCTATCCGCGCACTGCGCGGCCTGCGGTCGGGTCGCGGACGTCGGCGAGCGTCTGCCGCTGTGCCCGGACTGCCTGCGCTATCTGCTCCACGCCAGGGTCAGCACGGCGACCCTGTGTCCGCGCTGCCTGAGCGCGCTGCCCTTCGGGCGGCCCTGCGCGGTGTGCCGGCGCGACCCGGAGCGCCTGATCACGCAGACCTACGCGCCCTACCGCTACCGCGGCGCGGTGCGCGGACTGATCCTGCGCCTCAAGTTTACCGGCGATTCGCAGGCGGCCGCGCTGCTCGCCCCGGCGATGGCGGCCGCGCTGGGCGGCGCGGACGCGGACATCGTCGTGCCCATCCCCCTCGGCCCCCGCCGCCTGAGGGAGCGCGGCTACAACCAGGCGATGCTCCTGGCGATGCTGACGGCACGCCTGCGCGGCCTGACCGTTTCGGACTGCCTGGTCCGCGTGCGGAATACCAAGCGCCAGTCCAGCCTGCATTCCATCCGCGAGCGCGGGCAAAACCTGCGCGGGGCGTTCGACCTGAAGCCGGAAGCGGAGGTCGCCGGCCGGCGCGTGCTGCTGGTGGACGACGTTCGCACCAGCGGCGCGACGGCGCTCGCCTGCGCGCGCGTCCTGCGGGCGCACGGCGCGGCGGACGTCGTCCTGCTGGCGGCCGCCATCGCGCCCGGCGCGGGCCGGTATTTTGCGCCGGCCAAGCCCAAACGGCGCCGGCAATACAGAAGGAAGGGGCCGTCCTGATGTCCTACCTGACCACCCAGGCCATCGTGCTTCACACCGCGGACTACCGCGAAAACGACCGGATGCTGAGCCTGCTGTCGCCCGCTCACGGCCAGCTGGACGCGCTGTGCCGCGGCTGCAAAAAGCCGCAAAGCGCGCTGATGTCCGCCGCGCAGCCCTTCGCCTACGGCGAATATGTGCTCTTCCAGTCCCGGGGACGTCTGACCGTGACATCCTTTCAGCTGATCGACAGCTTTTATCCCGTGCGCGAGGACTACGACCGCCTGCGCTACGCCGCCTGCATGCTGGAGATTCTCCACGTGCAGGCTGTCGCGGGCGAGGGGCAGGAAAAGCTGTTCCTGCTCCTCGCCCGCAGCCTGAAGCGCCTGTGCTACCTGCCGCTCACGCCGAGGGCCGTCACCGCCGCCTTCCTGCTGATGGACGCCGCGCTGTCGGGCTGGCGGCCGCAGCTTGACCGCTGCGTGCGCACCGGCGCGCCGCTCACGGAGGACGAGCCCGTGTTCTGGGACAGCGACGGCGGCGGCCTCTGCTGCCGCGCGAGTGTCTCCCCCTCGCGCCCCGCCACGCCCATCACTCCCGGCGAAGCGCGCTGGCTGCGCGACGTCATGAAAAACGGCATCGAAAAAACGGCGTGTCCCCCCGAGGACGCGCCGTTCCAGCCGCTCCTGAGATACCTGGAGTCCCGCCTGGACATCCGGGTCAGGAGCGTATAAGGCGGCCTTTCGCATCAGGCCGCCTTTTTGTTGATTCCGTCAGATCCCCTGCGCCAGCAGGCCCGCGTAAAGGTTCGCGGGATCGAGGGCGAGGGCTTCCTGCGCCAGGGCGGGGGCGGTGGGAGCGCCAGCGGCGAAGTCCGCCATCGCCCGCTGCCAGAGGACGGCGGCCCTGCGCTGGGCGGCGGGGTCCTCCATATAGCAGATAAAGAACGGCGTGGTCCGGTAATACCCGGCGTCCACCCTGGTCTCCGCAATGTCCTGCCGGCGCAGGTGCGCGGCGATCAGCGCCTGCGCGGGCGCGGGCTCATCCAGCTGCCGGTGCGCCAGCGCCTGCCAGCATGGCAGTTCCGGCAGATGCATATCGGTGAAATAGTCCTGTTGGAACGAAAGGATCCAGCGGAAGGCCTCCTCCGCCTCTTCACGCCGTCCCAGGCGGTTCAGGCAGACGCCCTCATAATAGCGGTGCGGCACCAGCAGCACGTCGTTCCACAGGCCCGCGCCCAGGCTGTCCGGCAGGCGCTGGGCCTGGCGGAAGCGCGCCAGGGCTTCGTCGTCCCGGCCGTCCGCCATCGCGCGCCTGCCCTGGGCATGGCAGGCGAACATATACTGTTCCGCCACCGCGTGCTCGCCGCCCTCACAGGGGGTAAAGCGGGTGCGCGTGAGCAGCGCCAGCGCCCGGTCCCACGCGCCCATGCGGTTGTAGGCGCGGCACAGCTCGATGACGATATCCTCCCGGTCCGGGCGTTCACCCTCCAGGAAGGCGGCGATCTCCGCCGCGGGACGGCCCAGGCGGGTCATGACCAGGGCCTTTTCCCAGACCAGCTGACTGTCTCCCGGCCGGAGCGCCAGGGCGCGGTCAAGGAGGGGCAGGGCTTCCTGCCGCCGGTGCAGGTGCGAATAGTACGCCACCGCCAGACAGCGGTACGCGCGGGAGTCCTCCGGCGCGAGGCGGATCGCCTGCTCCCAGACTTCAGCCGCCGCTTCGGCGTTTTCACGCGCGTACAGGAGGCAGCCCAGCAGATAGCGCGCCTGCGCGTCCCCCGGCGTCCGGCTGACCGCATGGCGGAGCGCCTGATACTCCAGATACCGGCTGGGGTAGGCGATTCCGCAGTCCAGGACGGCTGCGGCGGCCAGCGGCGCGTCGTCCCCCAGCAGGAAAGCGCGGACGTACTCGGTCTGCGCGCACGGCCGGGGCAGCTTTTCCAGCACCTCCGCGGCCAGGGCGGTCTCCCCCGCCTGGTGAAGGTCTTCCGCGATATCCAGCGCCGCCTGGCAGGCGTCCGCCCCCATCGCGGCGTACAGCCGGTCTGATACGCCGTCGCGCAGCGCGAGGGCGGTCATATTCAGCGGATCAAGGGCGATCAGCGCGTCCAGTTCGCCGCGCTCCGTCCCCGGACGGAGGTGACGCAGGGCGATCGCCCTGAGCAGTCTGGCCGTCTCGTTGCCGGCGTGCTCGCCGAGCGCGGCTGCCGCCAGGTCCGCCATCCGGTCCCAGTCGCCGCTCCGGCCCGCGAGCTGGGCGGCCCTGGTGAGCGCGCGGGCGCGGGCGTCCTGCGCCCAGGCGGCCTGCGTGTACCACCCGGCCGCCTCCCGGTCTTCACCGAGCGCCTCCAGGATACGGCCCATCAGGTACTGGCATTCCCCGCTTTCCGGGTGAAAATTGCGCGCCGTCAGCGCCTTCCAGGCGCGCCGGGCCAGGGTGAGCGCCGGCTGCGGGCGAAGGTGGTCCAGCTCATACTCCGCCAGGCGGATCAGCGCCGGCGCGTACTCCGGGTCACGCCTGAGCGCCTCGCGCCAGTACGCGCTGGGCCGGATCGCCGGATCGCGGTACTGCTCGGCGTGCACGCCCATCAGCGTCGCCTCCGCCGCGGAATGCAGGGCATCCAGTGTGGGATTGTCCGGAATGGTGTCCGGCATCGGGTACGCGGCATTTTCCTCAGGCCGGTGATAATCCAGCAGCGTCCGTCCCTTCGCGTCCCGGAGGATCAGCGTCCTGACCTCCCCCTCCGCCGGGAAGGAGATTTCCCCGTCCGGGCCCGCGCTGAAGCGGACCGCCGGGGCCTGACCGATGATGATCTCCGCGTCCTCCAGCCTCACCGTCAGCTGCAGCCACACGCGGCTGTCATGCACCGCCACAGCCGCCTCCCGGCAGGCGCACAGCGGCAGGCCGATGCCGCCCACCGGATACCACATCTGGCTGAACGTTTTCGACTCATACGGCATCAGCCACGCGAAATCCGGCTGATTCATGGAATAGCTGCCGGCCATCAGTTCCGCGTAAGGGCCGTCTGTATCCGTCAGCGCCGTTTCCCAGCTTTGGGACAGCTGGCTGTACGCCCAGGTAAACATCTTCTTGCCGACGCTCACCGTCGGATCGGCGACATGGATCACCCCGCACCGGCGGCCCTCGTCATACCCGCCGAAAAAGTCATAGTCCGTGTCCGCGCAGAAATACGATGTCGGCCGCCGCGTGTTGCGATGAAAGGAGATATCGGTGCCGTCACCCAGGCGGATGCCGTTGTACACGCCGCTCGCGACCGGGTAGGACGTCACGCTTTTCCGGTAGTGGAACTGCACATAGTGGACGTCCGGCGGAAACACCAGCCGGTACTGCTCGTTGACCGGAACCGCGGCGTTCTCCCACCAGAGAAAGGAATGCCGCGACGGGGTGCGGTTGTACACGCGCATCCGCGTATCGAACCGGGCCTCTCCGGGCGCCAGTCGCACGCCCACCATGCCCATCATCCGGTCCAGCGGCTCGTGATCGCCCATCCAGACCGTCACGGCGCCGTCCGCCTCTTCCTCTACGCTGACATTCACGGGCATGAAGGTGCCTGGCCGGTGGTGGCAGGGCCAGTTGAATTCACAGCCGCCGGATACCCAGCTGCCCAGCATGCCAATCAGCGCCGGCTTGATGACGTGCTGCCTGTAGAAAAAATCATATCCCGTCCGCTTGTCGCAGGCCGAAAAGATGCGCCCGCCCAGCTGGGGCATCAGCTCGATGCGGAGATACTCGTTCTCCAGCGTGATCACCCTGAACGGGCGCTCCACGGGCGTCCCGCGGTCGACCCGCATGACCACCCGGTTCGGGTACGGGTTGCCGCTGGAGCGCTGGTGCACCCGGTTTTCCGCAAACATCGGCCAATCTTCCGCTTCGGGCGATGCGTACGACAGCATCATGCGCACTTCGTCCCTGACTGTCACCCGGTTCATCCAATGGACCTCCCCGACCTTTATTGTTTCCGGTACATCATTCTGTACACTGTCCATTGGATTATAGCATTCTCCCCGCTAAAAAGCAAAATGTATTTTCAGGGACTTGCAATCGTCCGTTTCTTGTGATAGAATACTCATCAGTGGATGAAATTGGTTTGTTTTTCTCTTTTTTCGTACAACTTTTCAGAAAGAGGCGTTATTCTTGACACAGCGAGCCATTGGCGCGAAGGCCGGGAAAAAGCGGAACACTGTGTTCAATTCACCGGCTGTACGCAAACACGTCCGCAATCAGATATGGCAGAACCGCTATATTTACATGATGGTCATCCCGGTGCTGGTCTACATGGCGCTGTTCAAGTACATGCCCATGTATTTCCTGCGCGCCTCGTTTTACGATTACAAGCTGCTCAAGGGCTTCGAAGGCTCCAAATACGTCGGGTTCAAGTGGTTTGAGCGCCTGCTGACCTCGCCTGAGCTGTGGCAGTACGTCCGGAACACCCTCTCGCTGAACATCCTGTCCCTGCTCATCTGCTTCCCCGCGCCGCTGGTGTTCGCCCTGCTGCTGAACGAGGTGCGCAGCGTCCCCTACAAGAAATTCGTCCAGACCGTCAGCTACATGCCCCACTTTATCTCCACGGTCGTCCTGGTCAGCATCATCAACAACATCTGCTCTCCCTCCATGGGCACACTGGCCAAGCTGTACCGCATGATGGGCAAAACGCCCATCAACTTCCTTTCCAACCCGGATTACTTTTACGGCGTGAACATCGTCTCCGGCGTCTGGCAGACCCTGGGCTGGAACGCGGTCATCTATATTTCCGCCATTTCGGGCATCGACGCCAACCTCTACGAGGCCGCGCGCATCGACGGCGCCGGGCGCTTCCAGCAGGTGCTGCACGTGACCGTTCCGGGGGTGCTGCCCACCTTCATCCTGCTGCTGATCATGCAGATCGGCCAGATGCTCAACTGCGTGTTCGATAAGATCTACCTGCTGCAGAACACCCTGAACCTGCAGGTGTCCGAGATGCTGCCGACCTACGTGTACAAGCTGGGCATGGTTTCCCACAAGTACGGTCAGTCCACTGCGGGCGGCCTGTTCAATTCTGTGGTTTCGCTGTTCCTGGTGCTGATTGCCAACGGCATCAGCAAAAGGGTCTCCGAGACCTCGCTGTTCTGAGGAAGGAGGCGCCGAACGATGTCTGCCACTGCCAAAGAACTCAGGCCCCCCAAGCGCCGCTACGAAGGGGATTTCATCCGCCGTTCCCGGGGAGAGCGCGTTTTCGGCGTCTGCAATACCGTCTTTATGGCGCTGCTGCTGATCTTCCTGCTGTATCCCGTTCTGAACGTCATTTCCATTTCCGTGTCCAACGAGACGCAGGTCATGGCCGCCAACGTCACCTTCTACCCCATCGGCTTCAACGCCCAGGGCTACACCACCATCTTTAAGGATGGCGACCTATGGCGCTCGATCCTGAACACCGTATTCGTGGCGGGCGTGGGCTGCGTGATGAGCCTGGTGGCGCTGTGCGTCGCCGCGTACCCGCTGGCGTTCGGCCGGTTCTACGGCAAGAAGCTGTATTCCGTCATCATCATGTTCACCATGTGGTTCCAGGGCGGCATCGTGCCGATGTTCCTGGCCATTCAGAAGCTCGGCCTGTACGACACGCTGTGGGCGCTCATCTTCAATTCCCTGATCAGCGCGTACAACGTCGTCATCATCCGCAGCTATTTCAACTCCATTCCGTTCTCCATCGTGGAGTCCGCCCGCATCGACGGCGCGAACGATTTCCGCATCCTGTTCCGGCTGATCATCCCGCTGTCCAAGCCGGTGCTCGCCACCGTCGCCCTGTGGGTCATCGTCGGACACTGGAACGACTATATGACGCCCCTGATCCTCGTGTCCAGCAAATCCAGGCAGACCCTGCAGCTGATGCTCAAATCCGTGGTGCTCGCGGCGGAAAGCTCCACCAGCAACCTGGCTACGCTGTCCACCAGCGACCAGATGAAGGGCACCGCCGCCCTGCCCACACAGGTCAAGAACGCCGTGCTGGTCGTGTCCATGGTGCCGATGATCGTGATCTATCCCTTCATCCAGCGCTTCTTTGTGTCCGGCGTCATGCTGGGCTCCGTCAAGGGATAACACTGATTTCCCCAGCGTCTGTCGAGGCGCTGAGAAATAAAAATCTTTCAAGGAGGCTCTGTTATGAAAAAGACTCTTGCTCTGGTCCTGGCGCTCGCGATGCTGATGAGCGTGACGTCAGCGCTGGCCACCTCGACCGAGGCCGTCGGCGGCATGGAAGCCGGCTGGTGGAAGGCCGCGGAACTCCAGCCCAGTGAATCCTTCTACGTGGACGGCGGTCTGACCGTCACCATGCTGGGCATTCACTACAACCAGTATCCGAACACCTTTGACGGCGGCTACTATTTCCCCGCTGTCGAAGCGAAGACTGGCGTGCATTTTGACGTCGACTGGCGTACCAGCGATGGCTATGCCTCGATCGTCAACACCGTGCTGGCCAACGCGTCCTCCGATGTGACCAAGCTGCCCGATATCATCCAGCCCGGCGACTTCGGCATTTCCGCGCTGGTAAACGAAGGCGCGATCATCCCGCTGGATGACTACCTGGACCTGATTCCCAACGTCGTCGCGGCGGTGGGCGACCGCATGAGCAGCTGGGCTTCCGCGGATGGACACATCTACGCGATCCCCACCATCGTCAACGTCCCCGGCTCCCAGTCAATGACCT
>CAMNEH010000085.1 GCA_946536315.1 uncultured Clostridia bacterium | reverse complement strand
TGCCAGATATCGATGCCCTTGTCCAGCGGCACCGTCTCATTGACCGGCATGATGCCCAGGGTGACCATCCGGTCCACATGGCTGTAAACGGCGTTCACCGTGTCCGGGGTGAACAGCGTTTCGATCAGAAACTCCCTGCGGGTCTCTTCAGTGGTATAGCGCTTGAAGTCGCGCTGGTTGCAGGAATAACGGATATCCATGGGAAAAACCTCCTTCGCGTGGTGCTGATATATAATGATTGTAGACGGTTTGCCTTGGCTCGTCAACCCTTTGCCGGAATTCTGACCGTATGTCCCTCGTCCGTATTGACGGTCTGGGGCGGCTGTTCCAGCAGCGACGGATCGCTGAAATAGCGCATCATCCGCGCGATCATCATGCCGAACACGCGGCCTGCGGCCACGCGCTCGTCCACGGTGACGCCGATGGGCATCACGCGGGCGCGGATTGCCTGTCCCTCCGGCCCGATATCCACACGCTTGCGTGGCGCGCCCATGCTCCAGAACATGGTGGTGGAGCCGAAATTGTAAATGTGGTGGAACACCGCCGGCAGTCCGACAGAAGCGTTGTTGGTCAGGAAAAGGCTGGTGTGGAACGGGCTGGCGTCGATCACAAACTTCGGCATGATGCCGTGCTTGTCCATCCACATCAGCAGGCTCACCGCCGGCCGCGCCACAAAGGACTTGAGCAGTTTGGACGCCAGGCGCATGGTCGCGTTGTCCGCGTCCGGCTTGCGCGCCTCTTCGATCACCTCAGTGATGCGCCTCGAGACGTCAAAAATCGTATCGTGCGGATCAAAGTAGCACTTGGTGGTGTTTTCGTCCACATCCGACACATTTTCACCGTTGGAGCGCAAAACCGCGAAGGAAACGGAGAGCGTTCCCCGCGCGTAGATCCGCTTGTTGATGATGAAGCGGTTCAGCTCCGGCAGCTCCGCGATGGTCCGTACAAACGCCGCGATGACCACGTCCATGAAGCGGAGCTTGATCCCCTCCTGTTCCTTGCTGACCACGTAACGGGCGAGCTTTCCATAGTCGATTTCGTACTGCAGCTGCACCATCGCGTCGTTGCGATCCTTCATGATATGCGGCATCATTGCGACGATCGGGTCGATATTTTTGATCAGGTATCCGTCCGACCGGCGTCCAAACATCCTCATCCCTCCAAACTCCGTGCGCGTGACCGAGAGCGGATCCCGTCAGGTTCGCGGAGCACACAGCTCCTTTGCCGCGCCTCTGAAGAGTATTTTATCATGTTTTTTCCTGTCAGGCAATATGAAAATCCGCCCGCAGCCCGCAACTTTCGCTTGCGGATTCCACAGGCATATGGTATGATACAGGCATCGGAAAATGAGGGTGCGCCAAGGCGATGCCCTGCCTGAACCTGGATGCCGCAAGGATCTCCCGCGCCGGATTTCAGGCCGGACGTCCTGAGATCCGCCCAACGCCCGAGAAAGGATGTGCTGCCAAGTGCTTCGCAGACTGTCACTGCTCATGGTCACGCTGATCGTCCTGACGTCGGCGCTGCCGGCCGGCGCGGCGCCGCTGACCAGCCTCGAGAAGGAAAGCATGTACGCCGCCGCGATCACAGATCTTGAAACATATCTCGAATCCTACGGCAAAAGCGGTTCCTCGCTCTGGGGCATCGAACAGGTATTCGACCGTCTGGGAGGCTATGAGCACAGCCGGTCGCTGATGTATTATACGCAGGTCCTGGCCAAGGTCGCCGAAGAGGAATATGATTTTGACCTGGACATTCTGCTGGACATGTTAGAGCATAACCTCGCCTTCAACGAGTATCTGGACGACGCGCTGAAGGGCTCCGCCATACGCAGCGTCAGCAATCTGAAAAACTACGTCACCGCGCGCGAGCTGGAGCATGGCGGACGGAATCAGGAAGCGCTGGAATATTACCGTCAGTGCCTGAGCTTTTTCGACGCGAATGACCGCTATTATCACCTCACCCTGTCCGAAAACAAAGCGGAGTATGACCGGGCGCTCAGCCTGCTGCGTCAGGGCGATTATGCCGGCGCGTATACCACGTTTGCCGCGGTCAGCAACTATGGCGACAGCGCGGCCCGCATGGCGGCCATCGTGAATCAGCTGGGCTACACGCCGGCTTCCGCGCAGGATAATCCTCAGCCCGTCAAAGGCCTGAAGCCGACCGTCAGCTGGTCCTCGATCGATCTGTCCTGGACCGCCCCGGCCCACGCGACCGGATACAAAATCGCCTGCCGGGTCAAGGGCACCAAGGGCGTGCAGTACCGCGACTATCAGCAAACCAGCGTGCGCTGGACCGGACTGAAGCCCAATACGACCTACGAGCTGACCGTGATTGCTGTCTGCGGGAACGTGGAAACGACCCCCTGCGTCTTCTATGTGACGACCGCCGCGCAGCCGACCCCCACGCCCAGGCCGACCAAGACCCCGACGCCCAGACCGACCAAGACCCCCACGCCCAGACCGACCAAGACCCCCACGCCGAGGCCCACCAAGACACCGACACCCAAGCCCCGCACTTTCAATGTGCTCGCGCCGTCCGCCAGCAAGGGCGTGACGACTATCAAATGGGAGGATAATGCGAACCTGGGCCCGTACACCGTCATTGTGCAGCACATGTATGCCAGCGGCGGCACGTGGAAGACGGCCAAAGCCGTGACCTTCGCTAATACCAGCGGCAAAAGCGCGTCCAGCAGCGATGTGATGGTCCCCGGCGAGCCCTATTCTATCACCGTCAAGGATAAAAACGGAAAAACGGCGACCAGACAATATATTCCCACCAAACAGACGTATCCGGATTTCAAAATCAGCACCAGCATGGAGCTGAAAACGCTGACGCCCAGAGGCCAGAAAAACCAAAAATCGCTTTCCGCCGCCGACATCAAAAAGAACATCGGCAGCTATACCTACGGCGGTATCATCAAGCTGTCCTTCCCGCAGGTCAAGTACGAACGCCGGAGCAACTGGACCATCGCTTTCCTGACGCCGAACGGCGATACCCTGATCAGCCAGGTCTTTGAGTGGTATATTCCCCGGGAGTACCGCGCCTGGCAGTGGAGCCACTATTCTTTCAACTATCTGTTCAACACCATGATCTCACGGTACGGCTCCGTCCCCACCGGCAGATACACCTGGGCGCTGTATTTTGACGGCCAGCAGGCCAGCTCGGCGACATTCAACGTGACCAAATGATCAACCCGCTGATGGAGGTCGACATGACCGATTCTTTATCCTCCCTCTCTTTCCGCGCGCGGCGCATGCACCGATGGGCCTGTCTCCTGCTGGCGTGCTGCCTGATGCTCTGTCCCTGTTCCGCCTTTGCCAGCGCCGCCAACATCCGCGCCCAGTACGAAATGGCGATCGGGCTGATGTACAACCTGACGGACGCGGACAGCCTGGCCCAGGCACGGCGCCTGATGGATGAGCTCGGCACATACGGGCACGCGATGTCGTACAAGTATTACCTGGACGCGATCGCCGGCCTCGGCGCCGAATCCGTCACAGAGGTGGCCATCGCCGGCAGAACGCTGAACATTCTGGCAGCCGATGAGGCGTTCGTGGCTGACCTGGCCGAACGCCGCCTCCCCGATTGCGGTCAGTTGACTCAATACGCAAAAGCCCGCCAGCTGGAAGCCGACGGGCAGTATGTGCAGGCCATCGCTGCCTATCAGGCTGCCGGCGTACTGGACGCCGTCGCGCGCGCCGTCGCTCTGCTCCCTTACGTCGGTGAAGAAGCGCCCTCCTCCGCCAGCGAAACAGCTCAGGTCACACCCCAGCCGCTCGCCACCCTGATCCCGACCGCCCTGCCGCTCACGCTGGTGCGCACAGAGATACTCGGCATCCGGAAAAACATCCCCCAGCTGACTGTCCTGACCCCGGCGGAGATCATCAACGATTATCCTTCCCTGCTGTTCCGTCCTGAGGAAGGCACGTACACGCCCGCCGACCTCGCTGTTTATTCGCTCTACCTCTGCGTTTCGTACCGCAATCTGTCCTTTCAGGACACAGAGGTCAGCGTTTCCCTCACCTTGCGCGACGGCACCGGCGCCTCCTGGCCGGGCGAGGCTGAAACCATCCGTCTCCCCGGCGATCTGGAATCCAGGCTACTGTGCCTGAGCCTGGACAAGCTGCTGGAAGCCGTCCGCCGGAATCTGCCTGCCGTGCCCGCCGGCGATTATACCGTAGACATCCATATCGACGGCAAGCCGTTCGGCAGCGCAGCGTTCTCAGTCAGCTGACCGCGAACACCGCGCAGTCATGCGGCGAAAGCATCGCAGAAAGACGCGCGTCCGGGCAGGCCTGTCCCCGCCACAGCTCCCGCGCCGGCGCATTGCCCAGCTCATGCATGTCGGGCAGCGCCTCGACCGCGCGCTCGCAGTCCGAAAGGTTGAACAGCGCCACATAACCGCCGCCGCTCCGGCTGCAGGCGGCAAACACCGCTTCATCCTCCGTCAGGCGCAGACAACGCGTGGCGAACGCGTCCCGCAGCATGCGCAATACCGGCGCGCAGATGAGCAGCTTCAGCGTCCACGCGTCCATTTTGGTCAGCTCGCCGCCAATCATCAGCGGTGAGCGGACTATGCACCACAGCGTCAGCATGGTCCGCTGCTCCGCCTGAGTGAAGCGCGTCCATTCCTCTGGGCTTTCGCACTGCCGGACCGCGCCGACGGGCAGCATGTCCTGGTCCGGCCAGTGCCCCGGCCCGGCATGCGCGCACCATTTCTGCGCGCGTTCAAACATTGCCTTCAGCAGTCGCCACTCATCCCAGAAATCATCGGTCACGCGCCACATATTGGCATGGGCCTTCAGGTGCTCCGCCCGCTCCAGCGGCGCGGGCCCGGGCGACAGCGACAGGACCATCTCCCGCCCGCATGCGCGGCACGCCGCGGAAATGACCTCAATTTCTCGCTCGCAGCGCGGGTATTCCCGCGCGATATCGTCACACTTCACGTAGTCCACGCCCCACTCGGCGTACAACCTGAACAGGCTGTCATAATACGCCCTGGCCGCCGGCGTGTCTGCCCTCGTCCCGTACATATCCGGGTTCCAGGCGCAGATGTCGTTCGGATTGGCCGCATCCGCACAGGTCCATTCACTGCCGGCGATCGGCAGGCGGTCATGCGCCGCCATGCGCGGCACGCCGCGCATGATATGGATGCCGAATTTCAGCCCGAGACGGTGGATCTCGTCCGCCAGCGCGCGAAAGCCCTGCCCGTTTCCCGCGGAAGGGAAGCGGTTTTCAGCCGGAAGCAGCCGTCCCCACGCGTCCATGCGCAGCGGCGCGAACGGCGTATAGCTGTGGTTCGCAGCCGTCGGCTGATACCACTGAATATCCACCACCACGTATTCCCAGCCATACGCCTTCAGATTGGCGGCCATATACGCCGCATTTTGCAGCACGATGCGCTCCGTGACGGACGCGCCCCAGCAGTCCCAGCTGTTCCAGCCCATCGGCGGTGTCTGTGCGATCATACCCTGTCCCCCTCTTTTCCGTCGTCAGCTGACCTGCTCGGCCGCCGACGTCCTGTGCTGCATTATTCGCTGACCGCCGCCGGATTTCCTGCCGCGCCGGCGGGCTGACATAACAGTTGCGTTTCGTCGAAAATACTGGTAAAATATGAACCGTTCCGCGCAGCGCGCGGCAGAGCTTCAGAATATGGAGGAACAATATGCCCTTTCAGACAGGTGAGCAGTATCACGGCTTTACAGTCACGCGGGTGCGGGCGCTGGACGAGATCCACGCCACGCTGATCGAGATGACGCATACGCAGTCCGGCGCCAGACTGTGCTGGTGCAAGACCACCGAACAGAACAAGCTGTTCTGTGTCACGTTCAAAACCCTGCCGGAGAATTCCACCGGCGTATTCCATATACTGGAGCACTCGGTGCTCTGCGGCAGCGAGCGCTTCCCCGTACGAGAGCCCTTCGTGGAGCTGCTGAAGGGGTCCATGAACACCTTTCTGAACGCCATGACCTTCCCGGACAAGACGATGTACCCGGTATCGAGCCGGAACGCACGGGATTTCCTGAACCTGACGGAGGTTTATCTGGACGCCGTGTTCGCGCCGGAAATGCTGCGCAATCCCTGCATTTTCATGCAGGAAGGCTGGCATGTGGAAACAGAAGGCCGCGGACAGGCGGCAAGCCTGAAGGGCGTCGTTCTGAACGAAATGAAGGGCGCGATGTCCTCCGTCGACGAGGTCATGGAGCAAACGACGTCCAGCACGCTGTTCCCGGACAACTGCTACGGCTTTAATTCCGGCGGCGACCCGACGGTGATCCCTGAGCTGACCTATGAGCAGTTCATCGCCACCTACCGCCGCTACTATCATCCGGACAACGCCCTCATCTGGCTGGACGGCGATATCCCGGCGGAAGAAACCTTCGCGCTGCTGGAAAGCTACCTGAACCGCTTTACCGCAACAGGGAAAACGATTGACCTCCAGCTGCAGCCGCGGCGTCAGGGGACGCAGGTTCACGGGCGTTACGCCATTTCGGCGGATGAGGACCCGGAGGGCAAAGCCCATATCCTGTTTGCCAGGCTGATGAGCGACTGGTCCGACAAAACGCAGGACCTGGCGCTGTCCGTGCTGTTGGACGCGGTCGCCGGGGGCAACGACTCCCCCTTCAAGCGCGCTATTCTGGACGCCGGGCTCGGCCAGGACCTGAACGCCAGCGTGCAGGACGGCGTACAGCAGACCTCCGTGAACGTATGGGTCCGCAATACCTCGCCGGATAAGCTCGATGCCATTCGCGAGGCACTTCGCCGGACCGCGGAACAGTTGGTCGCCGGCGGCATCGACCGCAAGGACCTCGAGGCCTCCATCAACCGCCTCGCCTTCCGCCTGAAGGAGCCGAACGAGCCCCAGGGACTGTTCCGCGCGATCATGGCCCAGAATTCCTGGCTGTACGGCGGCGACCCCGCGCTTTATCTGACATATGACCGGGAGCTGAAGGCGCTGCGCGACATGCTTGAGACCGACGCGTACGAGCGGCTGCTCAAGGACGTTTTCCTCTCCCCTGAGGATACCCACGAAATCATCCTCACGCCGGACCCTGCGCTGGACGCCCAGCTGCGTGAAGAGGAACAGCAGAAGCTGAACCATCGTCTGGCGGAGATGGACGATGATACATTCAATCATCTGCTGGATGACAACCGGCGGCTCATCGCGTGGCAGCAGACCCCTGACAGCCCCGAAGCGCATGCCTCCCTGCCGCAGCTGAGCCTGGACGAGGTCTCCAGCGAACCGGAAAAGACCCCGACAGGCGCGCAGACCATCGACGGCATCACCGTGCTGCATCACCCGGCCGCATGCCCCGGCATTTCGCACATCAACATGTACCTGCGCCTGGGCGAACTGACGCCGGAAGCGCTGACAGACGTCGCCCTGCTGCCGGCCATGCTGGGAGAGCTGCCCACCGCGCGCCACACCGTGACCGAGCTGCAGCGGGAAATCAAGCTGTATACCGGCGCGTTCGACATCGACCTGGAGCCAATCTCCCTGGACGAGGATCCCACGCGCTGCGCGGTCTATCTGACAGCGTCCTTTTCCGCGCTCAAAGAGAATGTCGCCCGCGCCGCTGCCCTGGTCACGGAAGTCCTGACTGAAACAGATTTTTCCAACGATCAGCTGATCCGCGAGATCCTGCTGCAGACGGACGACGACCTGAGGCAGTCCGTGATTATGGCCGGCCACCGCTACGCCGTTCAGCGCGTGAGCGCCCATTACAGCGCGCTCGGCGCCGCCGGCGAATATCTCTCCGGGCTCACGCTGGTCCAGCGCTCGCACGCCGTGTGCGCCGGATTGCCAGAATCCCTTGCCGTCCTGCGCGCGCAATGGCAGCGCGCGCTTGCGGATACGGTCTGCCGGCGGCGGCTGACCGTCAGCGTCACAGGAGAGCCAGTGGACGCCCGCGCGCTATGGGCCGGCCTGCCCGAGGGCGAACCCGCGCCGGAGATGCGCGAACTGCGCTTTGACGCGCCGCTGCGCGAAGCCTTCGTCGTCCCTTCGCAAGTCAGTTACGCCGCGATGGCCTGGTCGCTGCACCAGGAGCACACGCCGTACAACGCGACCGCCTCTGTCCTTTCCAACATTCTGAGCTACGGCTATCTGTGGAACACCGTCCGCGTACAGGGCGGCGCCTATGGCGTCAGCTTCTCGCTGCGCCGGACCGGCAGCGTGACCGTAAGCTCGTACCGCGATCCCTCCCCCGCGCGCACCCTGGACGCTTACCGCGGTATGCCCGATTTCATCCGCGCGTTCGCCGGAAGCGGGGAATCGCTGACGCCATACATCATTTCCACGGTCGGGCAGGCCGATCCGCTCGTCGCCCCGCGTCAGCAGGGCAAGCTGGCCGACCTGCGCTGGTTCAAAGGCATCACGGATGAAAAGCGCCGGCAGGACCGCGCAAGAGCGCTCGGGATGACCATGGACGACCTGACCGCCTGGACGGGCACCCTGGAAGCGCTGGCCGCGCAGGGCGCGGTTTGCGTCGTCGGCCACGCGGACGCGGTCGCGCAGTGCGAGCCTCCCCTGTCCGCCGTCACGCTCAGCTGAGGTATCGCATGACTCGCTTATCCAGCCGCCGCCTTCCCGGTGACCGCGCGTTCTATCGGATGGTGCTGCGCATCGCGGTGCCGGTGATGGTACAGAACGGCATCACCAACTTTGTCAGCCTGCTGGACAACATCATGGTCGGGCAGGTCGGCACTGAGCCGATGTCCGGCGTCGCTATCGTCAATCAGCTCCTGTTCGTATACAATCTCTGCATTTTCGGCGGACTGGCCGGGGCAGGCATCTTTACAGCCCAATTCTTCGGCCAGGGCGATATGGAAGGCATTCGGCAGACCTTTCGCTTCAAGCTGTGGATCGGCCTCGGGCTGACAGCCGCGGCCGCCGTCATATTGCTGACGGCCGGCACGCCGCTGATCGGCCTGTACCTGAACGAGTCTGCCGAGGGCGGGGACCTGCAAAGTACCCTGCTGTACGGGCAGGAATACCTGCGGGTCATGCTGCTGGGACTGCCGCCATTCATGCTGGCGCAGGTATATGCCAGCAGCCTGCGCGAATGCGGCGAAACCTTCCTGCCCATGCGCGCCGGCATCACGGCCGTGCTGGTCAACCTGGCGGGTAACGCGCTGCTGATTTACGGCCTGCTGGGTTTCCCGCGCCTGGGCGTGACCGGCGCGGCCATCGCAACCGTGATCAGCCGGTATGTGGAAATGGCGATCGTCGTCACCTGGACGCACCGGCACAAGAAGCAGAACCCCTGGGCCGTCCGCCTGTACCGGACGCTCCGCATTCCCGCGGAACGCGCTGCGACCTTTTTCAGCAAAGGGTTTCCTCTCCTCGTCAACGAAGCGCTGTGGTCATCCGGCATGGCGGTGCTGAGCCAGTGCTATTCCATGCGCGGACTCAGTGTCGTCACTGCGCAGAACATTTCCTCCACCATCAGCAACCTGTTCAACGTTGTATTCCTTTCCATGGGCACCGCCATCGCGATCATCATCGGGCAAAAGCTCGGTGCCAATCAGCTGGATGAAGCCCGCGAAACCGATCGCAAGCTGATCATCTTTTCCGTACTGCTGAGCGTGGGCACCGCGCTGCTGCTGCTCGCCGCGGCCCCGTTCTTCCCACGGTTTTACCAGACGACGGACGAGATCCGCGCGCTCGCGACCCGGCTGATGATGGTCAACGCGCTGTTTATGCCCCAGGCTGCCTTTATGAACGCCTGTTATTTTACCCTCCGCTCCGGCGGCAAAACCTGGATCACATTTTTGTTTGATTCGGGCTGTCTCTGGGCGCTGTCCATCCCGATCGCGTATGTGCACAGCCGCACGACAGCCATGCGCGTGGAGTGGATGATCGTATGCGTCCAGCTGGCCGAAATGACCAAGTGTCTGCTCGGCTATCATCTGGTGCGGACAGGCGTATGGGTCAGAAACATCGTCGCGTCACAGGAGGTGAGCGATCATGCCGAGTGATTCCCGGCGGCTGTGGCAGCGCATCGGGCTCAGATGCCTGCTGCTGGCGGCGCTGATCCCCCTGATCTCCATGGGTCTGCCGACCTGCTGGCATCTGCTGGGGCCATTCATTCTCGCCTTTCTGATCGCCGCGAGCCTGCAGCGCCCCATCGAGGCGCTGGTCAGGAAGCTGCGCATGAAGCGCTGGATCGCCGTATTGCTGCTGCTGTTGCTGGTGTATGTCGCGATCGGGCTGTTCGCGTACTGGTTCATGTCCTTCGCCATCACACAGGCGATCGCGGCGCTGCAGAACGCGCCGCAGAGCATTGAGCAGTTGACCGCGCTGTACCGTTCCTTCCGCGACTGGCTGACTCAGCAATTCGACGCCGGGTTCGATCTCTCCCGCCTGGACAATCTCATCAACCAGGGACTGACGCAGCTGACGACGTGGGCTTCCCAGCTGGCCGGCAGACTTCTCTCGTATACCGTCAACACCGCCAAAACCCTGCCGGGCTTCCTGCTGTTTGCCAACTTCCAGATCCTGAGCAGCTATTTCATCACCCGCGATTATCCGAAGCTGCGCCAGCAGCTGTTCCCCATTGACGAAAAGAGCACCACGGGCCGGCTGAAGGCCTCCGCCACGGCCGCTGTGGGCGGATACCTGCGTGTCCAGATCTTCTATACCCTGCTGGTGCTGGTCGGCTCCGCCGTCGCGCTGTCGGTGTTCGGCATTCCCTATTCCTTTGTCATCGCCTGCGTCGCCGCGCTGCTCGAATTTCTGCCGATCTTCGGCAACGGCACGCTGTACGTGCCGCTGGTCATCATCCTTTATCTGGTGAGGGAGACGCGGATGGCCACGATCATCCTGATCGTGCATTTATTCTTTTATCTTTTCCGTAAGGTGTCCGAGCCGCGCATGATGAACAGCCAGATGGGCCTGAGCCCGGTCCTTTCCCTGCTGACCATGTACCTCGGCCTGCAGCTGGGCGGCGTATTGGGATTGACCCTCGCCCCGATCGTGGCCGTCGTGCTGATGGCGGCCATCAAGTCCGGATATCTGAAGGACGCTGTGGCCGATTTCCGCGACGGCATCGCCTGGATCCGGATGAAAATGAAGCGTACACCGTCAAGCCCCACGTCTGATGAGCAACCAAAAACGACCGCGCCAAGCGGTCAAAAAACAAAACGGAGGTAACAGTATGAAGCTGGCGATCGGCAACGACCACGTGGCCGTGGACATGAAGCTGGAAATCAAGGCATATCTTGAACAGAAGGGAATCGAGGTCATCGACGTCGGCACCGACCGGCGCGACCATTTCAATTACCCTGTGAGCGGCTACAAGGTCGCGCGGCTGGTCGCGGATGGCCAGGTGGACGGCGGCGTACTGATCTGCGGCACCGGCGTGGGCATCAGCCTGGCCGCGAACAAGGTGCATGGCATTCGCGCCTGTGTCTGCAGCGATCCCTATACCGCCCGGCTGTCCAAGCAGCACAACAACACCAATATCATCGCGTTCGGCGCCCGCGTGATCGGCATCGAGACAGCGAAGATGATCGTGGACGAGTGGCTGAACGCATCGTTCGAGGGCGGCCGGCATCAGACGCGCGTCGACATGATCATGGAGATCGAGCGCACCCAGCAGCTGGAAGCAACGGAATAAACCGCCCACAATAGGGTAGAGGGAGGGCAATAGCCCCCGCCCCTCCCATTGCACCGTAC
>CAMNEH010000084.1 GCA_946536315.1 uncultured Clostridia bacterium | reverse complement strand
GGGACCTGGACCTGTCCAGCGGCGGCGCGTTCGTGCTGCCGCCATACCAGACCGGTTCATCGGGCACCTGGTACAAGGGTACAGCGAACGCCATTTATCAGAACATCGCGTTCATCGCCCAGTACGACCCGGATTATGTGCTGATCCTTTCAGGCGACCACATTTATAAGATGGATTACGCCGCGATGCTCAAGCATCATATCCGCCATGAGGCGGACGTGACGATCGCCGTCCGTCAGGTGCCGTGGGAAGAAGCCAGCCGCTTTGGCATCATGAATACCGACAGCGATGACAACATCATCGAATTCGAGGAAAAGCCCAAGAACCCGAAGTCCAACAACGCGTCGATGGGCGTGTATATTTTCAGCTGGGACAAGCTGCGCTCCTATCTGGAGAGCGATGAAGCGAACCCAAACAGTTCCAACGACTTTGGCAAGAACATCATTCCCGCGATGCTGGCCGACGGCTGCAAGCTGACAGCTTACACGTTCTCCGGCTACTGGAAGGATGTCGGCACCATCGCCAGCCTGTGGGAAGCCAATATGGACATTCTCGAGGACAGGCCGGAGATCGATCTGCACGACAAGTCCTGGCGCATATATGCCCGGAATGAAGGCTATCTGCCCCAGTACATCGATCAGGGCGCTGAGCTGAACCGCTGCCTGATCACGGAAGGTTGCGAGATTTCCGGCTCAGTGACGCATTCCATCTGCTCGACGGGCGTCATCGTGGAGAAGGGCGCGCAGATCATTGACAGCGTGCTGATGCCGGGCGTGCGTGTGGCGGCCGGTGCGCGCGTCGTGCGTTCCATCGTTGCTGAAAACGCCGTGATCGGCGAAGGCGCGAGGGTCGGCGAGCCCGACGGCGATATTGCTGTCGTCGGCATCGGCGTGACCGTCGCTCCCGGCGCAGCGGTTGCGGCGGGCGTCCAATACGAACCCAATCACGGAGGTTAACAGCCATGAGCGATATTATGGGCCTCATCTATACGGGTGAAATGGACACCCGTCTGCGTGAGTTGACTGCCGTCCGCGCCATCGCGGCGGTGCCGATCCTCTCGCGCTACCGTCTGATCGACTTCCCGCTGTCCTGCATGACCAACAGCGGCATTCGCAACATTGGCGTCATCATGCAGCGCAACTACCGCAGCCTGCTGGACCACCTGGGCTCAGGCAAGGAATGGGACCTGCACGGCAAGCGTTCGGGCCTGACCATTCTTCCCCCGTTCCTGACCAAGGACAGCGTCGGCGTATATGAAGGCCTGCTGGACGCGCTGCACAGCAACCTGCCCTTCCTGCGCTCCTCCAAAGAAAAATATATCGTCCTGACGAACAGCTTCATGCTGTATAACGCGGACTTTGAGGACATGGTCGAAGAACACGAGAAATCCGGCGCGGACATCACGTTGATGTACACGAAGGACAAAAACGTGCACCGCAGCGGCCAGGGCAAGTACTGCGAAGTACAGCCCGACGGGCAGGTCACGCAGATCGAAGTGGACCCGATGATCTCCAGGTTTGACAACACGATGCTGGAGGTATTTTGCCTGCGCCGCGAGCTGCTGATTTCGCTGATCGACCTGTCCACCAGTCGCGGACACTATCACTTCACGCGCCAGATGCTGCAGACCGGCGTCAACGACAAATCCATGAAGGTGCACGGCTACGAGTGCAAGTCCCGCGTCTGGGCGATCGACTCCGTCGAAGCGTATTACCAGTGCAGCATGGACCTGCTGAATCCCGTGAATCGGCAGACCATCTTCCCGAAGGGCAAGCCCATTCTGACCAAGCTCCGCGACGAAATGCCCACCAGGTACATGCCAGGCGCGCACGTTTCCAACAGCCTGATCGCCGACGGCTGCATCATCGAAGGCACCGTCGAAAACTGCATCCTCTTCCGTTCCGTCCGCGTCGGTAAGGGCGCGAGCATCCGCAACAGCATCGTCATGCAGGACGGCCGGATCGGCGCCATGGCGGAAGTCAACCACACCATTATGGATAAACAATCCGCCGTGCTCGAATCCACCCGCCTGATCGGCGCAGCCAATTATCCGGTATTGGTCAGTAAGAACAGGACTGTCTGATAAAAGGAGGCTTCATCTATGAAGATTCTCTTTGCCGCCAGCGAATGCGTACCATTCATCAAGACCGGCGGACTTGCGGACGTGGTCGGCGCGCTTGCGCCCGTCCTCGCCCGCAAGGGTCATGACGTCCGTGTCATTCTGCCGCTGTATACCGCCATACCGGAAAAGTACGCCAAAGCCATGCGCCACCTGACCGACTTCGAAGTGGACCTCGGCTGGCGCCGGCAGTACTGTGGCATCGAAACGCTGGAGCAGGACGGCGTCACCTTCTATTTTGTCGACAATAAGTATTACTTCGGCCGCAGCTATATTTACGGTCTCGGCGGCGATGAATATGAGCGTTTCGGCTTCTTCTGCCGCGGGGTGCTCAACGCGCTGCCGCTCATCAATTTCTTCCCGGACATCATCCACGCCAACGACTGGCAGACGGGCATGATCCCTGCGCTGCTCAAAATCCAGTATTCACATCTGCCGGATTATACCGGTATCAAGACCGTATTCACGATTCACAACCTGCAGTACCAGGGCGTATTCGGGATCGACCAGTTCAAGGACATCTTCGGCCTGGGCGACAGCCTGTTCACCGCGGATAAACTCGAGCACTACGGCGCGGCAAACTGCATGAAGGCCGGCCTGGTATACGCGGACGAGATCACGACCGTCAGCCCTTCCTATGCCGAAGAAATCCAGACGGCCTACTACGGCGAACGTCTGGACGGGTTGCTCCGTGCCAAGCGGGCGCACTTGAGCGGCGTACTGAACGGCATCGATGTCGATGAGTATAATCCGGCAACCGACTCGCAGATCTTCCATAATTACACCATAGAGGACCTCAGCGGGAAAGCGGCCAACAAGAAGGCGCTTCAGGAACAGCTTGGCCTGGATGTCAGGCCTGACGTGCCGCTCATCGGTATGGTCGGCCGCCTCTCGAACCAGAAGGGCCTTGACCTGGTGGATTACATCATCGGCGAGCTCATGGAAGAGGACATTCAGCTGGTAGTCCTCGGCATGGGCGACGCCAAATATTTCAACCTTTTCTCCTGGGCGGAGCAGCAATATGCCGGCCGCGTCGCCGCGAGGTTCCAGATGGACATCCAGCTTTCGCACCGGATCTACGCCGGCGCGGACCTGTTCCTGATGCCCAGCCAGTTTGAGCCCTGCGGCCTGAGCCAGATGATCGCGCTTCGTTACGGCACCGTTCCGGTCGTCCGCGAAACCGGCGGACTGCGTGATACTGTGCTGAGCTATAATGAAGCCAACGGCGCTGGCAACGGCTTCTCCTTCTTCAATTATAACGCGCATGACATGCTCTACACGATCCGCCGCGCCATCTGGTTCTATCACAACCGGCCCGACGTGTGGCAGACGCTTCAGGCGCGCGGGATGGAAGGCGATTATTCCTGGAACAATTCAGCCGACACCTACCTGAGTCTTTACCAGAGCGTACTGAAACCGCCCGTCAAGGCCGTTGAGCCTGAGGACAAACCCGCCCCCAAGGAAGAGGCTGACCCGGAAAAAGAATAACACGACCATCCTTTTGCGTCCATGATTGATCCTAAAAAAATCCGCTGGTGTGACCGAATCAGGTCATACCAGCGGATTTTGAATATCTGATGAAGCCCGTGTTATTCGCGATAGGCGATCGCCCGGTCGAACAGTGACTCCACCTCACGGTCAGGCTTCTTGGTGGCCAGGGATACCATTACCGCCACCACAAGACCGCAGATAAAGCCGGGAATGATTTCATAGACCTTTGTGGAGGACAGGAACGCCAGCCAGACGATATCGACCACGGCCCCCGCAATGATCCCGGCGAGCGTTCCGTGGAAATTGAGGCGCTTCCAGTAGATGCTCAGCAGGATCACCGGGCCGAAGGCGGCGCCGAAAACGCCCCAGGCATTGGAAACCAGGCTCATGATGGTCCCTGCCTTCGGGTTTGACGCGATGACCAGCGCGACCACGGCGACGATCAGCACCACCATGCGGCCGGTCCAGAGCATTTCACGGTCCGTCGCTTTATTGCCGCGCACAATCGGCTTGTACACGTCCGAGGAGAACGCCGACGCAGCCGCGAGCAGCTGGCTGTCCGCGGTGGACATGGACGCGGCCAGAATCGCCGAGAGCAGGATGCCGGAGATGACGCCGGGGAAAATCCTGCGGACCATGGAGATGAACACCAGGTTGTTGCGGTAGATTTCCTCATCGTAACCCAGCAGCTCACGCCCGAACACACCGACCAGCGCGGCAAAGATCAGGATCAGCGTCGTCCAGGTGATGCCGATCGACGCCGATTTTTTCAGGGCTTTCTGCGATTCAACCGACATGAACCGGATGATGATGTGCGGCATGCCGAAATAGCCCAGGCCCCAGCCCAGTCCAGATACGATATCCTGCCAGCTGGTCAGCGGCTGATAGAAGTTCGGCGTCTCCGCGACAATCGTTGAAGTATCGCCGGTGATCATGGAAGCGGCGAAAATCGGCGCGACCAGCAGCGCGCCAAGCATCAGCAGGCCCTGGAAAAAATCTGTCCAGCATACGGCAGAAAAGCCGCCCAGGAACGTATAGGCGATGATGATTGCGGCCGCCAGATACATAGCTACCGTTTCATCCAGGCCGATGACCGTATGGAACAGCGTGCCTGCCGCCTTGATGCTGGAGGCGGCGTAAACCGTATACGCCACCAGGAATATGATAGCGCAGACCAGCTGCAGCGCATAGGATTTCGAGCGGAAGCGCCGCGTCAGATACTGCGGGATCGTGATCGCGTCGTCCGCGACGATCGAGAACGCGCGCAGGCGCGGGGCTTCAAATATCCAGCTGAGCGCATAGCCGATGGCCAGGCCGACAGGAATCCAGATCTGGCCCAGACCCAGGGCGTATATCGCCGTTGGCAGTCCCATCAGCACCCACGCGCTCATATCCGACGCGCCGGCGGACAGCGCGCTGACCCAGGGGCCCATTTTCCGGCCACCGAGAAAGTATTCCTTCTCACCCGCGTTTTTGCTGCGCAGGAAGAAATACAGTCCGACCCCAATCATGAACGCGAGATAAACGATAAACACGACAATCTCAGAAACATTGTTCATAACGCGGTTCCCTCCTTAATCGTATACATGGATTACAGTATACAATATTTCCGGCAAGAATAACAGTAGCACCACACGCAATACAAAAAAGATACAAAAATCCCGCCGACAGACCTGTCAGCGGGGCAAGAACAATGGCGCGTGGATCAGTAGTAAAGATTTCCGAACCAGTTCATCGCGTCCAGCCACGCGGTCGGTACCGTCAGGCCGGAGGCGTATGGGAAGAATGCGATGAATATGGCCAGCACGATCAGCAGATACGCCGACAGACACAGCACTTCGATGTGGTCCGCCTGTTGGCCGGCGGCTTGAATCGACCTGGATGTCTGCGCGGCCTGACGCGTCATACGGGCGCTGAGATCATCCCCCAGATATTCGCAGACCAGCGCGAGACACAGGATGATGAACGGCACCGACGGGAAGTAGTGATAGATATACGTCCCTCGCGGCACCAGCATCCAGGGCAGGAACTGCGCCGCGAAAGCGATCAGCAGCATCAGCGGTCTGCGGTCATACTCTCCCTTCGGTGCGATTGCTGTCGCTTCCGCCCCGGTCGCGTAGCCGCTGAACATACCCCTGAGCTGTTTGATGATAAACGCCGCGAGAACCGTCAGCATCCCCGCAAAGCCCGGCCACCAGACCGCAATATTGCCAAACGCGAGGATAGACGACGCATAGCCGGCCGGCTCATAGCGATCCGCGGCGTAATACATGGGCTTGACCACGGCGAAGGGCCACTCATACCACGGGGAATAATACGGATGGTCCATTCCCAGTCCCGGTGAGGAATGGTAGGCCAGCATATTTTCCGCCGCGTTAATAATCCGCTTGAGAGACACTCCGCCGTTCGGCGCAAAGTATGGAATGTAAGAAGCATAGTAGATCAGCGCCGGCACAGCGACGAAGAAGATCAGGCAGCTTGCCACTGTCGTTAGCAGGCGGGTATATCCGACGGTGCGCGCGGTTTCCGCCCGGCCGGTCAGCTCGCCATGATCCATGCGCATCTTTTTGCAAACATACCATCGGCGCCCGACACTGATAAAGAACAGCACTGCGAGACCTACTCCTGCGTAGCAGCCAGTCCACTTGCTGGCGACGGCCAGGCCCATCATCAGGCCGGAAAGGCCCAGCGGAACGAGGGTGCGGGAAAGCTTTTGCCCAAAGAAGTCGCAAAGCATCCACCGGAACATCAGGTAGTAGCTCCAGATGATGAAGAGCGTCACAAAGCTGTCGATGGTCGCCAGCCGGGTTTGCGTATAATGCAGGGTATCCAGCGCGATCAGCAGGCAGCACAGGATGGCGTACCGACGTTTCTTAAACAGCAGCCGGCCCAGCAGATACAGCCCGGGCAGCATCAGCACACCCGCCAGCGTACCCGCAAAGCGCCAGCCGAACGGCGTCATGCCGAACAAGCCGACGCACCAGCTCATAAATACCTTGCCTAACGGCGGATGGGTCGTTTCATACGGCGTCATGCCTGTCCAGTGCTCGTACGCCGTGCGCGCGTGGTAGATTTCGTCAAAGTACATGCTGTTGTACCAGCCGGGCTCGCCCGTCAGGGTGTCCTGTTCGTCCGTCAGCGCGGATACGTCGTTTCCCATCGAGCTGACCGCGGACAGCACCGGCAGGACATTGCCGTCTGCGTCGCGGAAAATCACTTCCATCAGCGTCAGGCCGGAGCCATTGGAGGTCAGGCGAACATAGCGCCCGCTGAGGGATTCGCCGCGCTCGCCGCGGTAGGTGCGCACATAGAACCACTGGAACAGATTCCCAATGTCCATCGCGCATTCATAGGCCTGCCCCCAGGAAACACCGTCATTGCTGGTTTCCACCGTGAAGGTCGCATCGTACTGATGCACGCCGCCCATATAAAGCATCCGGTAGTCGTCCGCGCCGTCCCCGAGATCAAAGATGACCGACTCTGTGACGAGGACATACTCCCCGCCTTCTTCCGCGATGACCTCTTCCGATTCTTCCTTCAGGTCTTCGCCATCTCCGTCCGCTGACGTCAGAGGCTGTTGTTCGTACCGGGACTGAAACTCATACCCATTCTGTGGCGAGGTCAAGCTGCCAAGATGCCAGAACGCGAGCGCCGCGTATGCCACAGTAATCCCGACGATCAGGCAAAGGTCGATCCTGTCCAGCCGCTTCCGGGCTGCAGGCGCTTCGAGCTCTTCCTGCACAACCCGCGCGCCGAGTGGCGTACGTTCGACATTATCGGCATGCCGATTCACGCCGGAGGCAGTATCCGCCCGCTGAGTCAGGCGGAAGGTATAGCCGGCCTGATCAGATATCGCGTGCACGTATCCAACCGCGAGTGTCAGCGCAAATGCGCCGATGTTCAGAAGGGCAGACAGGTATTCCAGCGGCGCCATATCGCTCCTGTGGCCGATGCCGGGTATGCTCAGATGTCCGTCCGCGCCGCCGATGCGCGCGTTTCTGGAAAGCACGCACCCCGCATTCAGGAACGCGCCGACGGTGGCCAGCAACGCGCACATCAGGATGCGGTCATCCTTTTCAATGCGCCACGCCCACAGCAGCAGCACAATCGCGGGAAAAAGGTAGCGTTCATGCATCATGCCGCCCACGGCAAAGATGCCGGTCATCAGCAGGCCGCCGTACAATGGCAGATGCCTGAGCTGCCCGGACTGAACGCACAGCGCCACGGCGAGCACGACTGTCAGCGCCGTCATCGAAGTGGTCCAGTACTGCCAGGAGACGGGGACAGCGAAGCCAATCAGCGCAAGGATCAGCGAAACGGCAGTGCACGTGAAGGGAATGATCAGCTTGCGTCCCTCTTTTTCCCGCTCCCGGGACAGGATCCAGGCAGACGGGCCGCCCAGCAGCAGGAGGATACATATCCCAAACCACCGCGGAGCATCGGCCCCGAGCCCCGCCCAGTTTGCACCGGCCAGGAAGTACAGGTTGCAGGCATTCACCGTCGTGTAACCGTAATAGGACATCGTCTTGCCGTACAGGTCAAACACCCATTTGAATCCATGGCCGATGGAGAACGGCAGGATGACCGCCGCGCCGGTGATCAGCAGCGCCACCATGCCGGTCAGGAACTGCTCCAGCATTTTGCCGCGGCGCTCCCTGTCGCCACGGAACAGCAGGTACAGCGCCACCAGCCCCAGCGGCCCGAACATGAGCGCCTGCGGCTTCATCAGTACCGCGAGCATATACATCGGCAGCATGCGCCAATGGCCCTTCATGCCAAAGATCAGGGTCAGCACCAGGAACAGCATCATCACGCTGTCCGACTGTCCCCAGCCCGCGCCGGTCAGCAGCATCAGCGGATTCAGCAGGATCAGGCCCATGCTGCACAGACTGAACGCCGTATGTGGCACCAGCACCTTCTTCTTCCCGCCATTCTCCCGCAGCGAACGGCCGATCAGCCAGGCGATCAGCAGATCCGAAATCATGGGCGGAAGCTTGATCAGGAACTCCGTCGCGCCGCAGCCCAGCCACTGTCCCAGCAGCCCTACGAGCCAAAGCACCAGGATGTATCCGGGCGGATAATCGCAGATGAACATCTGACTCCGGACCTCTTCTGACAGATCCAGACGGTAAAAGCTGGCCGGTCCGTTGGACACCATGTCCGTCGCCCAGGCGCAGAAATCGCCGACGTCCACATCGTAGCCGTGCACCGTGACCGCGACCAGAATGCGCACCAGGATCCCTGCGCCAAACAGCAGAAAGGTCCACAGTGCGGTCGCCTCTACCGGCTTTGTCCGGTCCGCGCGACAGAGCGTATACCAGACCATCAGCAGGTAGGCGGCGACACACAGCACCATCAGCACGCCGTGCAGCAGCGCGCTCGGCGCAGCCTCGGAATCGCCTTCATATTCGTCATCAGCGACATATCCGCTGGATTTCTGGTACCAGTCATACGCGACAAAGCCAGCCGGCACCTCCTCCACCTCGGTCAGGCGAAGGTTCCTGAACCACGCCTCACCGGTGGATTCGCCCGAATAGCCTCCCAGCCGCGCGAACACCGTAATCATGTTCTGATCGCCGGACGTGCGGCCATACAGCTGAACGTGCTTCCACTCCGCCTGGTCGTATACGGACTCTGAAAAAACATACGGTCCTTCGACCGACAGATTGGCGCCCAGCCCGCCGCTAGCGCTCGCGCGGATATCTCCCTCGAGCAGGTACAGGCTGTTGGGCCTGACATCCACAATCTGCGCGAACCGCGCGTCGTTGGCCAGCTTGTTGACGATGTGCGCCGAAATCTGGCCGTCTTCGTCCTCGACCACTTCAAAGTCCGTATAGGACGAGCGGAAGAAATAAGCGTCCTCGTACCACGCGCCGGAACCGGAGGCTGCGTAATTTGAGAAATCTCCGTCTTCGAGCAGGTTTGCCCCGGTCAGCGTCCGTTGTGCTCCGCCAGGCTTGAAAAGCAATGCGGCCACCAGCGCGATCAGTGCCAGCGCGCCACCCGCGATCAGCCATTTCTGCCGCCTGGACAGTGTTTTAATCCTGTTCATTCATGATTACTCCCTGTGTCAGAATGCGCCACGGATCAAACGGAATCCGGCGTCGCTTTCCTCAAGTATATCGAAACGGACATGTTCCGTTCCCGTCTGACGCATGTACGCGGCTGCAGCCCGCTCAAGACGCGCGATCTTCTGCTGGTCGACGCGTCTGGCGCCCTCCGTCAGGCGGGCGGCGCTCTTGACCTCGATGAGTACTGTTTGCCCGTGGTCCTCGGCGATCAGGTCGATCTCCCCACCGCCGCCGCGCCAGTGGAGATGACGCACGCGATAACCCAGGCGGCGGAGATAGCGGATTGCCCGCAGCTCAGCCCAGATTCCCCGCATATTCATACGAAATGCGAAATGAAGCTTTGTCGGTGGAGCGGGCATGGCCCATATCGGCGCAGCGCTTCGATGTGTTCCGGCGTGCCATAGCCCTTGTTCCGCGCAAACCCGTATTGCGGATACATCCGGTCGGCCTCCAGCATCTGCCGGTCCCTGGTGACCTTGGCGACAATGCTCGCCGCCGCGATGGCATAGCTCAGCGCGTCCCCATGGATGATGCCGCGCTCTTCCCCGTCCAGGCCGAGCCCGGACAGCGCGTCGATCAGGTAAACCTGCGCGTGCGCGTCCGCAGCGGCCGCCCGCATGGCCTCTTTGGTCGCGTTCAGAATGTTGATCCGGTCAATCTCTTCCGGGCCTCTCTGCCCAACGCCTACATAGAGCGCCAGGCGCATGATTTCTTCAAATACCGTTTCGCGGCGCTTTTCACTCAGCTTTTTGCTGTCGTCCACCCACTCCAGCAGCGGCTCAGGCGGCATAATGACGCAGGCCGCCACAACATTGCCCGCAAGCGGACCGCGTCCGGCTTCATCCATCCCGGCAAACACCGTTCCTGCGTCCCACAGCGGTCGGTCCGTCGCGGTCAGCGTCTGCAGACGCTCTGCCCTGCGCGAGGTCATTGCGCGTCCTCCGGCGCGGATTCCAGCGTGATCCGCCCAAGCTTCCCTGCGCGAAACTCATCCAGCACCACACGCGCGCCGCGCTCCTCGTCAGGCTGGTTTCCCTTCATCAGGAAGCCCCTGCCCAGACATACTTCATCCAAAAGTGCCTGTCCCCTCGCGGAAGCGTTCTTCACCCGGAAACGCTCGATGACCGCCTCCGGCTTCATGGTCATCAGGTCATCCAGCAAATGAATGGACAGGGCGAAGACATCCTGCACGTCATCCTTCACCGCCGCGATATAGGACAGCCTGAGCGCTGCCTGCTGGTCGTCCAGGCGCGGCCACAGCAAACCTGGCGTATCGAGGATTTCCAGGTAAGGCGACACGCGTACCCACTGGTTGGCGCGGGTGACGCCCGGACGATCCGATACCTCGCGGATCGCGCTGCCGTACAGACGGTTGATCAGGGTAGACTTGCCAACGTTCGGCACGCCGACCACCATCGCACGCACCGTTTTACGGATCCCGCGCTCCTGCGCGCGCTGTACGCGTTCCTGCGCTTCCGCCTGAATCATGCGCAGCACCTGTTTGTATTGCCTGTAAACGTCGATGGCCGCCGCGTTGACGCCCTGTGCGCGAAAATGCCGCAGCCATCGGGCCGTCTGTGCTTCATCCGCGAGGTCGTATTTCAGCATCACCAGCACATGGTTCTTCCCGCGGATAATTGGTTTCAGGTCCGGATTTCTGCTGGAATGCGGCAGCCGCGCGTCGCACAGCTCAACGACCACGTCCGCCGTTTTGATCTGCTCCGTCAATTGACGTTTGGCTTTGGCCATATGTCCCGGATACCAGTTGATACTCATTCCTTTCCCTCCCGAAGCCGCGCTGTGGCATCACCATGATACCTTCTGAACATGATACCATGATTTATGCAAAAAGGCAAAAGAATGTCTTGTAAAAATGGCGAATATTTTGAAAAAGTCGGACATGTATTATTACATTTTTTTAACAAATGCCCGATTTCCTTGATTTTTACAGCACTTTGCTATATCCTACATATGAACTGGACGAGTGTCCGGCGATATCCTGTAGATCATTTCTACATAAGGAGGAGATACTGTGAAGAAGCTCAGCGCAATTCTGGCTGTGGTGGCGGTCGTCGCCATCGTTTTCGCCGTTGTGTTCGGCACACAGAAGGGCAACCTGCAGACTAATCTGGACAGCGTCAATCAGAAGCTGGCCGAAACAGAGTCTGCCGCCAAGACTGCCGCGGATCAGGCCGCCACCAAGCTTGCGGAAGTTGAAGCCGCTGCTCAGACCGCCGCGGACGAAGCCGCCGCCAAGCTGGCCGAGACCGAAGCCGCTGCTCAGACTGCCGCGGACGAAGCCGCCGCCAAG
>CAMNEH010000083.1 GCA_946536315.1 uncultured Clostridia bacterium | reverse complement strand
GCACCTGACTCTTAATCAGGGTGTCCCGGGTTCGAGTCCCTGATGGCGCACCAAAGAAGTCCCTTGTGAATACAAGGGACTTCATCATTTTTGGTTTCATACGTATGACATGTTGAGAAACAGGGATCATATTGACATTCGCCGCCTGCTATGGTATCATACGCAGCGTATCACGGATCTTTAAGTCGGTTCGGTGAGACCGGCAAGACGCTGTGGTCCAGGAGGGCGCCATCCGCCCTTATCCTGAGGACACGCTTGCCGACGCGGTCATGCTTTCGGAGAAAGGAGCACTCAGGATGCGATTTGTCGGTTTTGATCAAAGCCCGCTGCAGAGGGACTGGCTGTCAGGATTCTCATTGGAAAATGACGACAAATATACTGTTTTTCCCGGCTTTTGCGATGTGCATGTTCACTTTCGCGAGCCGGGTTTTTCGTATAAGGAGACCATCCGATCAGGCTCCATGGCCGCGGCGCGCGGGGGATATACGGCCGTCTGCGCGATGCCCAACCTGAACCCTGTGCCGGATTCCCTGCCGCACCTGAATGAGGAGCTTGCGCTGATCCGAGACGGTGCAAGCATCGCGGTATACCCTTACGGCGCGCTGACGGTCAATGAGCAGGGGCGGGAGCTTGCGGACATGGAGGCGCTCGCCCCGTATGTGATCGCCTTTTCAGACGATGGGCGGGGCGTGCAGGACGAGGACATGATGCGCCGCGCGATGCGGACAGCCAAACGCCTGGGCAAGGTGGTCGCCGCGCACTGCGAGGACAACCGCCTGCTGCGCGGTGGGTACATCCACGATGGCGTATACGCGGCCGCGCATGGGCATGCGGGCATCTGCTCGGAGAGCGAATGGGGGCCCATTGCCCGGGATCTCCGCCTGGTACAGGAGACTGGCTGCGCCTATCACGTATGCCACATCTCCTGCAAAGAGAGCGTCGACCTGATCCGCCGCGCCAAGCGCGCCGGTGTGGACGTTACCTGCGAAACGGCGCCGCACTACCTGCTGCTGGATGAAAATGACCTTCAGGAGGATGGACGTTTTAAGATGAATCCGCCGCTGCGGAGCCGAGCGGACCGCGAGGCGCTGCTGGAGGGCCTGACCGACGGCACCATCGATATGATCGCGACGGACCACGCGCCACACAGCGCGGAGGAGAAGTCAAAGGGCCTCGCGGGCAGCGCCTTCGGCATCGTGGGCCTCGAAACGGCGTTCCCGCTGCTGTATACCCGCCTGGTCCTGCGCGGCGTGATTACGTTGGACAGGCTGATCGAGCTGCTTTGTGCCGCCCCACGGGCACGCTTCGGCATTCAGTTGGGAAAGGACGCGACTGTGTGGGACCTTTCGGCGGAGCGCACCGTGGATCCGCGGGACTTTCTGTCCATGGGCAAAGCAACGCCGTTCGAGGGAAATCCGGTCAACGGCGAATGCGTGCTGACGGTATTTGACGGCCGCGCCGTCTACAGACATTGAGGGAGGAATGGAAAAATGGCAAAGCGGACAGATATCAAAAAGGTCCTGATCATCGGCTCGGGTCCGATCGTGATCGGCCAGGCGGCTGAATTCGACTATGCCGGCACGCAGGCCTGCCTGGCGCTGAAGGAGGAAGGCTATGAGGTCATCCTGTGCAACTCGAACCCTGCCACGATCATGACGGACACCTCTATCGCCGACAAGGTGTACATGGAGCCGCTGACGCTGGAGTATATCGCCAAAATCCTCCGATATGAGCGGCCGGACGCCATCGTGCCGGGCATCGGCGGTCAGACCGGCCTGAACCTGGCCATGCAGCTGGAAAAGAAGGGCGTGCTGAAGGAGTGCGGGGTCGAGCTGCTGGGCACGTCCAGCCATTCCATCGAACGCGCGGAGGACCGTGAGCTGTTCAAGGAAATGTGCATGAAGATCGGTGAGCCCGTCATTCCCTCCGAAATCACCTATCACATCGACGAGGCCAAGGCCGCGGCGGCGCGGATCGGATACCCGGTGGTGCTGCGCCCCGCCTTCACCCTCGGCGGCACCGGCGGTGGTTTTGCCAATAACGAGGAAGAGCTGATCGACATCGCCATGAACGGCTTTGCGCTTTCGCCGGTGCATCAGGTGCTGGTGGAAAAGAGTGTGAAGGGCTATAAGGAAATCGAGTTTGAGGTCATGCGCGACTCGAACGACCACGCGATCACCATCTGCGGGATGGAGAACATCGATCCCGTGGGCGTGCATACCGGCGACAGCATTGTCGTCGCGCCGATCCTGAGCCTGAGCGACCACGACCTGAAGATGCTGAACGACAGCGCGATCCGCATCATCCGCGAGCTTGAGATCGAAGGCGGCTGCAATGTGCAGTTCGCCCTGAACCCCACCTCCTCTGAGTATTACCTGATCGAGGTCAACCCGCGCGTGTCCAGGTCGTCCGCTCTGGCCTCCAAGGCCAGCGGCTACCCCATTGCCAGGGTGACCGCAAAAATCGCGCTGGGGATGGCGCTGGAGGACATCCCGGTCGCGGGCGGCACCGCGGCGAACGAGCCGAGCCTGGACTACATCGTGGCCAAGTTCCCCCGATTCCCGTTCGACAAGTTCGCTTCCGCCCCGAATACCCTGGGCACCCAGATGAAGGCGACCGGCGAAGTCATGGGCATCGGCAGCACGCTGGAGGAATGCATGCTCAAGTCTGTCCGTTCGCTGGAGACTGGCGTATGCCACTTCCATATGGCAAAATTCGACGCGTGGACGGACGGGGACCTGCTTGCGTATATCAGCGAGTTCAGGGACGACAACGTGTTCGCCATCTTTGAATTGCTCCGCCGCGGCGTCAGTATTGAAGTCCTGCATGAAAAAACCATGATCACGGAGCTTTTCCTCGAGTCCTTCCGCCGTATCGTCGGCATGGAGGACACGCTCAGGTCGCACGTCGGCGATACCGATACGCTGCGCGCCGCCAAGGTCATGGGCTTCTCGGACGCGTACATCGCGGAACTGTGGCGCCGGTCGGAAATCGAGATCTACCGCCTGCGTAAATCGCAGGGCATCACACCGGTATTCCGCATGGTGGACACGCTGCACACCGGCAAATACATCGCCTACCTGTACTCGTCCTACTCGAACGGGAACGATTCCATCCTGACGGACAAAAAGAAGATCGTCGTGCTCGGCGCAGGCCCGATCCGTATCGGGCAGGGCGTGGAGTTTGACTATTCCACCGTCCATGCCGTGCAGACCATTCGGCGCGCTGGATTTGAGGCGATCATCATCAACAATAACCCGGAGACCGTTTCGACCGATTATACCACCGCGGACAAGCTCTATTTCGAGCCCCTGACGCCGGAGGACGTGATGGCGATCATCGACTTCGAACAGCCGCAGGGGGTGATTGCTTCGCTGGGCGGCCAGACAGCCATCAATCTGGCGCAGCCGCTGATGGAGCGCGGCGTACAGATCATCGGGACTGACTGCGAGGCGATCGAGCGCGCGGAGAACCGAGACAGCTTCGAAAAGATCCTCCTGTCCCTGGGCATTCCGCAGCCGGCCGGCGTGGCCGTCACACATATTGAGGACGGCGTGAAGGCCGCGGCGACCATCGGCTACCCCGTGCTCGTCCGCCCGTCCTTCGTGCTGGGCGGCCGCGCCATGCAGATCGTCGGTAACGAGCAGCAGCTTCGCCGGTACCTGAAAACCGCTGTGGAAATCGACGCGGACAAGCCGGTGCTGGTGGACAAATACATCCAGGGCAAGGAAGTGGAGGTGGACGCCATCTGCGACGGGCTGGACGTGTTTGTCCCGGGCATCATGGAGCTGGTCGAGCGCACGGGCATTCACTCCGGCGATTCCATCAGCGTGTATCCCACGTTCTCCATCTCTGACAAGGTCAAGGGCGTTATCCTGCAGTACGCGAAAAAGCTCGGCCTGGGCATCGGCATCAAGGGGTTGTACAACATTCAGTTCATTGTGGACCGGCAGGAAAACGTCTATATCATTGAGGTCAACCCGCGCTCCTCGCGCACGGTGCCGTTCCTGTCCAAGGCCACCGGCTACAGCCTGGCAGATATCGCCACGGAGGTCATTTTGGGCAAAACGCTCAAGGAGCAGGGCATCTTCTGCCTCTATCCTGAAGAGAAAAAGCGCTATTATGTGAAGGTGCCCGTGTTCTCCTTCAACAAAATCAAGGGCATGGACGTTTACCTGAGCCCGGAAATGAAATCGACCGGCGAAGCCATCGGCTATGATGACAAGCTGAACCGCGCGCTGTACAAGGCGCTGCAGGCAGCCGGCGTGCGTCTGCAGAACTATGGCACGGTACTGGCCACCCTCGCCGACGACGACAAGGAAGAGGCGCTCCCGCTGATCCGCCGTTTCTACAACCTTGGCTTCAATATCCAGGCTACCGCCGGAACGGCCTTGTTCCTCAAGTCGCACGGGATCCGCACGCACGTCCTGCGCAAGATCAGCGAGGGCAGCGATGAGATCCCGCAGGCAATCCGCCAGGGCCACATCGCGTATGTGATCAATACGCGCCGGATCGACGCGCCCGACCAGGCCAGCGACGGCATTCAGATTCGCCGTCTGGCCACTGACAATAACGTGACCATCTTTACCTCGCTGGATACGGTGCGCGTGCTGCTGGATGTGCTGGAGGAAACCACGCTCACGATTTCGACGATCGACGCGTAAGGAGCGCGCATGAAGCAAGGCATTTTTGAGATTCTCTCCAACCGCCGGCTGACGGAGTGGGTCTGTGAATTGCGGCTGGCGGGGGATACCGGCGCGATCAGCGCGCCGGGACAGTTTGTGAACGTCCGGCTGGACGGCTGCTTCCTGAGGCGGCCCATCTCCGTCTGCGACCTGGAAGGAGATCAACTCACGCTGGTCTATAAGGTCGTGGGGGAAGGAACCGCCCGGCTCGCCTCGCTGCGGGCGGGGCAGCGGCTGGACCTCCTGTCCGGCCTGGGGAACGGGTATGACCTCTCGTACAGCGGCGAATCGCCCCTGCTGCTGGGCGGAGGCGTTGGCGTGCCGCCGCTCTTCCTGCTGGCCAGGCGGCTGCGCGGGCAGGGGAAAGCGGTGAACGTGGTCCTCGGCTTCAATACCGCCAGGGAAGTATTCTATGAGGACCGTTTCCGGGCGCTCGGCTGCGCCGTGACCGTCGCCACGGCCGATGGCAGTGAAGGCTGTCCGGGCTTTGTGACGGATTGCCTGCCGGAACGCTATTCGTATGTCTATACCTGCGGCCCGCTCCCGATGCTGAAGGCGGTTCACCGCGCCATCCGCACGGGCGGCCAGTTCAGCTTTGAGGAGCGCATGGGCTGCGGCTTTGGCGCGTGCATGGGCTGCACCTGCAAAACGCTCACCGGATACAAGCGGATCTGCCGGGACGGCCCTGTCCTCAGAAAGGAGGAGATCGCATGGGACGCCTGAATGTCAGCCTGTGCGGCATTCCGCTGGACAATCCGGTCATTCCCGCGTCGGGCACCTTCGGATACGGCTATGAGTTTGCCGAGCTGTATGACATCAACCTGCTCGGCGCCTTCTCCTTCAAGGGGACGACGCTGGCGCCGCGTTACGGCAATCCGACACCGCGCATCGCCGAATGCGCTTCAGGCATGCTGAACGCCGTCGGGCTTCAGAACCCCGGGGTGCGGCGCGTCATCGACGAGGAGCTGCCCCGGCTGAAGCAGTGCTACCACAAGCCGGTCATGGCCAATGTCAGCGGCTTTTCGGTAGAGGAATACGCTGCCGTCTGTGAGCTGCTCGGCCGCGAGCCGCAGGTGGGGTGGCTGGAGGTCAACATCAGCTGTCCGAACGTGCACGGTGGCGGCATGTCCTTCGGGACCGATCCGCAGGCAGCGGCGGCGGTGACGCGCGCTGTCCGGCGCGTGACGGACAAGCCGGTGCTCGTCAAGCTCTCGCCGAATGTCACAGACATCGTCACGATCGCCCGGGCCTGTGAGGACGCCGGTGCGGACGGCCTCAGCCTGATCAATACGCTGCTGGGCATGCGCATCGATCTGCGGTCCCGCCGTCCTGTCCTGGCCAATACGATGGGCGGCGTATCCGGCCCCGCAGTGTTCCCGGTGGCGCTGAGAATGGTGTATCAGGTTTCCCGGGCGGTCTCGATCCCGGTGGTGGGCATGGGCGGCGTGCGCTGTGCCCGCGACGTGATCGAAATGATGCTCGCCGGCGCGACCGCGGTGCAGGTCGGGGCGGAAAACCTGGTGAATCCCTACGCCTGCAGGGACATTATCAATGAGCTGCCGTCCGTGATGGACGAGTATCATATCCCAACCCTTGAATCGATCATCGGAGGTGCGTACAAATGGGCAGAGACGTGATCATTGCCTGTGATTTTTCCAATGCAGGGGAGACCTTTGCCTTCCTGGACCGTTTCACCGGCCGCAAGCCGTTTGTCAAGATCGGCATGGAGCTGTATTACGCGGAGGGCCCGCAGATCGTGCGTGATATCAAGCGCCGCGGGCATCCGGTGTTTCTGGACCTGAAGCTGCACGACATCCCGAACACGGTCAAAAAGACCATGGCGGTGCTGTCCGGGCTGGACGTGGACATCTGCAATCTGCACGCGGCCGGCACACGCCGCATGATGACCGCCGCGCTGGAGGGGCTGACCCGGCCGGATGGAACGCGGCCGCTGCTCATCGCGGTCACGCAGCTGACCTCGACCGATCAGGCGAGCATGGAGGAGGACCTGATGATCCACGCGCCGATCGACCAGGTGGTCATGCATTACGCGGACATGGCGCGGTCCGCAGGCCTGGACGGCGTGGTGTGTTCGCCGCTGGAGGCTGGCCAGGTGCATCAGCGTCTCGGAGCGGGCTTCCTGACGGTGACGCCGGGTATCCGCTTTGCCGATGGCGACACGGGCGACCAGAAACGGGTCACCACGCCGGCAAAGGCACGGGCGCTCGGCTCGGACTATATCGTGGTCGGACGGCCCATCACGGCCGCGGCGGACCCTGTGGCGGCCTACGAGCGCTGCGTCGCGGAATTTACAGACTGAAAGTCGAACGGGGAGGTAGCTGACAGTGAATACCGCTGAACAAATCGCGCACGACCTTTTATCCATCCATGCTGTCTTTTTTCGTCCTGACGAGCCGTTTACCTGGGCCAGCGGCATCAAGAGCCCGGTGTATTGCGACAACCGTTTGACGCTGACCGCTCCCGCTGTCAGGAACGATGTGGAAAACGGCCTGGCCGCGCTGATCAAAACACACTACCCCGACGTTGAGGTGCTGATGGGCACGTCGACGGCGGGCATCGCCCACGCCGCCATCACGGGGCATCTGCTGAACCTGCCGATGGGCTACGTCCGCTCAGGCGCCAAGGACCATGGCCGGCAGAACCAGATCGAGGGCCGGCTGGAGCGCGGCCAGAAGGTCGTCGTCGTAGAGGACCTGATTTCCACTGGCGGCAGTGTCATCGAGGTGGTCGAGGTGCTCCGCGCCGCGGGCGCAGAGGTGCTGGGCATCGTATCCATCTTCACCTATGGCATGCGCCGCGGCCTCGAACGGCTCGCGGAGGCCGGAGTGAAAAATGTTTCCCTGACTGATTTCGACGTCATCGCGGACGTCGCGGCGCGGGAGGGCTATATCAGGGCGGAGGACATCCGCCGCCTGATCGCCTTCAGGGATAACCCCTCCGACGAAAGCTGGATCCGGAAGGAAGGAACTGTATGAGAAGCCTGATCGATATTCTGGACCTGTCCGTACGCGAAATCGACGAGCTGATCGCCACCGCGACCGACATCATCGAGAATCCGGACGCCTACAGCCGTAAATGCGAGGGCAGGAAGCTTGCGACCCTGTTTTTTGAGCCGTCTACGCGCACCCGTCTCAGCTTTGAGGCGGCCATGTACGAGCTGGGCGGGCATGTGCTGACCGTGGTCGGCGCGGGTGGGTCGTCGGTCGCCAAGGGGGAAAGCATCGCCGATACGGCCCGGACAGTCAACTGCTATGCCGATATCATCGCGCTCCGGCATCCGCAGGAGGGCGCGGCGCTGGTGGCGGCGCAGCATGTGCCCATTCCCGTGATCAACGCGGGAGACGGCGGTCACTGTCACCCGACCCAGACGCTGGCGGACCTGCTGACCATCTACCGCGAAAAAGGCGGTTTTGCCAACCTGACCGTCGGGGTCTGCGGCGATCTGAAATACGGGCGCACCGTACACAGCCTGATCGGCGCGCTGAGCCGGTATGAGGGCGTACGCTTTGTCATGATCTCCCCGCGCGAGCTGAAGGTGCCGGGGTATGTGACCGCAGGCCTCAAGGAGCATCAGATCCCTTATACGGAGACGGATTCCCTCGAAGGCTCCATTCCTGATCTGGATATCCTGTATATGACCCGCATCCAGCGCGAGCGCTTCGACGATCCCGCGCTGTACGATGCGCTCAAAGACACTTATGTCCTGACGCCGGAAAAGCTGAACCTGGCCAAACCGGACATGTGCGTCATGCATCCGCTGCCGCGCGTAAATGAAATCAGTACAGCCATTGACAGCGACCCGCGGGCATGCTACTTCAAGCAGGTCAAAAATGGCAAATACATGCGCATGGCGCTGATCCTGAAGCTCCTTCGCGAGCCGTTCGATCCCAGGGAGCCCAGGACACTGTATCATCACCTGCGGTGCAACAATCCCCGCTGTGTGACCCGGACCGAGCAGGAACTGGCGCCGGCCTTTATTCTCACCGGCCCCAAGGACGCGCCGGTGTACCGCTGCCTGTACTGCGAACACCGGGCGAGATAAATACGCCTGCTTCCCGATCGCACGCCTCCTGAGGGAGACGTGCGATTTTATGCATCCGGATTTTTCAAAAAAAGTTCAGACATTCTCAAAAATGCCCTTGACAATTCTATTGCAATAGTGTACTATGCATATAGTGCACTAAGTCACGAGGAAAGGAGGGCACTATGAAGTTTGACGTGAACTTACCGATCTGGCTGCAGGTCATGGACAGCCTGCAGACGGATATCCTGACCGGCCGGCTGCCACCGGGCTCCAAGCTGCCGGGCGGACGGGATCTGGCGCTGAACTACGGCATCAATCCTAACACAGCCGCACGTGTATATCAGGAGCTTGAGAAAGCCTCCCTGTGCGAAACGAGGCGCGGCCTGGGCACCTTCGTGACGGAAGATTTGGAACGGATCGCGCGGCTTCGCCACGAGCTGGCGCTCACGACGCTTTCTGATTTTCTGGCCAAAATGGCCAGACTGGGAATCTCCCGGGAAGAAACCATCCGTATGCTGACGGAAGAGAAAGGATGAGGAATATGCTCGAAAGTAAACAAATCACCAAGGTATACGGTCACAAGACCGCAGTGGACCAGGTATCCATGAAGCTGATGCCGGGACACATCTACGCGATGCTCGGCCCGAACGGCAGCGGCAAAACGACCTGGATGAAAATGGCGGCGGGGCTGGTCAAGCCTACCAGCGGGGAAATGCTGTTCAAGGGCGAGCCGGTCGGAATCGCCAGCCGGGAGCGGATCGCCTACATGTCAACGGAACCGTATTTTTACGCCTGGATGTCGATCCGGGACGCCGGTCTGTACTACGCGGATTTTTTCAGAGATTTCTCCTACGACCGCTTTGCAGAGCTGCTCAAGCGCATGGAGCTGACGGACGATCTGAAAACGAGGACGCTTTCCTCCGGTATGATGGCCAAGATGAAGATCGCGATTACCCTCGCGCGGGACGCGGAGGTGTATATGCTGGACGAGCCCTTCAACGGCATCGATCTGATGGCGCGGGATGAAATCCGTGAGAGCATCATCGAACACGCCTCGCCCGATAAAGTGCTGCTTTTGTCCAGCCACCTGGTCGAGGAGATGGAAGCCATCGCGGATCAGGCAGTGTATATGCGGGAAGGCCATCTGGTGGAAATCGACGACCTCGAGGAACTCCGTCAAAGCCAGGGCGTGTCCATGGCGGACCGCTACAGGGAAATCTACAGGCACATGGAGGTGTGATGATCATGGCAAAGCTGATGAAATACGAATTTCGCAAAACTCTGATGGTCAAAATGGTGATCCTGGGCCTGACCGCCTTATTGGAGATCGTGTATCTGATCGGTCTGTGGTGCAAGCAGGAAGATATGTTGGGCATCGGGGTCGCGTTGCTGCCGCTGACGGCGTTCGGCAGTATCATGGTGACCGGCCTGGCCAGCGTAGTGATCCTGCACCGGGATATGAATACCAAGCAGGGCTACATGCTTTTCATGACGCCCAACAGCTGCTACCGTATCCTCGGCGCGAAGGTGCTTGAAAACGGCCTTTCGATCCTGCTGACCGGCGCGTGCTTCTTCGCGCTCGGCGCGTTGGATATCACGCTGCTTGTCGCCAAGCAGGGCCAGCTGCAGGAACTGCTGGACGCCATCCGCTCCTTTATCACCTCGATCGACACGCGTCTGGCGCTGGATTTCCCGATGCTGGCGTCGTTTACGGTGAACATGCTGCTGAACTGGTTCAGCGTCGTGACCGCCTGCTACCTGGGCGTGGCGATTTCCGCCGCCCTGTTGAACGGCAAAAAGCTGAACGGGCTGATCAGCTTCCTGATCATTGTCCTGCTCAGCTCGCTGGTTTCCTGGCTTCAGCGCCTGGCCACCGGAACGATCGTGGACTTTAAAACGACCTTCCTGGTGGACGCCGCGGTCGCGTTCGCATGCGCTGTGGTCATGTACTTCGCCACCGCGCAAATCATGGAACACAAACTGAGTGTCTGATCAGCACAGTCCCCGCCGGCACCGTCCCAAATGCCGGCGGGGAAGTTGCCCCATCTGGTGCATCTATACACCAAAAATTCATGGTTGACAAAGCGCGTCTTTCGCGTTATAATCTTCTCGTTCCTTCGGGAACGGTACATCGCGGGGTAGAGCAGTTTGGTAGCTCGTCGGGCTCATAACCCGGAGGTCGAGGGTTCAAGTCCCTCCCCCGCAACCATTTGGCTCCGTAGCTCAGTTGGCTAGAGCATTCGGTTCATACCCGGAGTGTCAGTGGTTCGAATCCACTCGGAGCCATGCTTTCCAACCCTGTTTCGACAGGGTTCTTTCTTTTTTCGTTCAGTCCGTACTGGTCTTTGAGTACAGCTGCCACGCGGGCCCGAAGCATACCGGGCCGATCAGAAGAACCTTTGACGGCGACCGACACAGAATACAAACAGCCACATGCTGGGCATCTGTCAGCGGCGTCGCCTGCATCGCCGCCTCGGCGATGCGCCGGGTACATTTGATCCATGCATCTTTGCGAAATTTTATGATTGACAAATGGCTCAGAATATGATAAATTAATCAAGTGCTTAGCAAACCTCCAGACACGGAGAGATGGCCGAGAGGTTTAAGGCGCCAGTCTTGAAAACTGGTGATGCTGCAAAGCACCGGGGGTTCGAATCCCTCTCTCTCCGCCAATCGAATGGAGAAGTACCCAAGTGGCCGAAGGGGCTCCCCTGCTAAGGGAGTAGGCCTGTTAAAGGGCGCCCGGGTTCAAATCCCGGCTTCTCCGCCAAAACTCCTGGAACCGTTCCGGTTCCAGGAGTTCTTCCTTTTGTCAAGCTGATTATCAAAGGCCCATCCGCATTCTGTTTGGCGGATGGGCCTTTGTCCGTGTTCAGTTACTCCACGTTCTCCCAGTGCGACAGCAGATAGTTCTCTGCCTCCAGACACCAGAGCCCGCGATGGTGGGCAACGATCCCGGCCAGATCGGCGAAGCGCGGATCCTCTTTGCCCTTTTCCGCAAAGTCGTCGATGGCGGTCAGGGGCATGTTGATATGCGTATAGATCAGTTTCTTGCCGCCGGGGATCTTGGGCAGATTCAGGGTCGTTTCGGCACAGCAGTCCAGGCCGCCCACGTGGGTCACCATGACCGCAGGACGGATCCGGCCCGCTGCGGTCAGCTCCAGGGATTCGATCATGTCCGCGGTGTTGCCGCCGGTAGTGCCGATCACGTGGGTGCTGTTATAGTGCACGTCGTAGTAATTCAGCCGGGCGGAGAATTTCGGGTCCGTCGGGCCGGCGAAGAAGCTCAGGCAGCCGTCCCGGCCCAG
>CAMNEH010000082.1 GCA_946536315.1 uncultured Clostridia bacterium | reverse complement strand
ACAGGCCCAGCAGCAGCATGGTCAGCCGGTCCACGCCCAGGCCGAAGCCGCCGTGCGGCGGGCAGCCGTAACGGAAGAAGTCCATATAGAACTGCACGTCCTTGCCCAGGCCCTTTTCATCGGCCTGCTTACGCAGGGGCTCATAGCGGTGCTCACGCTGCGCGCCGGTGGTGATTTCTGTGCCGCGCCAGATCAGGTCGTAGCCCAGCGGATTGCCGTTTTCGTCGCGCATATGGTAGAAGGCGCGCTTCTCCGGGCCGTAGTCGGTGACGAACAGGAACTCGTGGCCGAACTTGTCCATGGACAGCTTCGCGCAGAGGTGCTCGGCGTCGGTGGTCAGGTCGTTCTTCTCGCTGTCCTCGACGGTGTAGCCGTAGCGGGCCTCTAATTCGCTGTACACGTCCGCGAGCTTCATCTCGGGGAAGGGCAGCGTGGGCACGACCACTTCCAGCCCGTATTCTTCCTTGATCCGGTCGCCGAAGCGTTCCTTGACCGCGGTCAGCGCGGCGGTCAGCAGCTCGGCCTCCACCTGCATCACGTCGCGGAAGGAATCGATATAGCTCATCTCGATATCAAAGCCCGTGAACTCGGTCGCGTGCTTGTTGGTGAAGGATTTTTCCGCGCGGAACACCGGGCCGACCTCGAAGATGCGGTCGAAGCCCGCGGCCATGGCCATCTGCTTGTAGAACTGCGGGCTCTGGCTCAGATAGCCCTTGCGGTCGAAGTATTTCAGCTCAAACACCTCGCTGCCGGACTCGCTGGCCGCGCCGATCAGCTTGGGCGTATGGATCTCGATGAACCGGCGGTCAAGCAGGTACTGCCGCATGGCGTTGACCATGACCGTCTGCGCCTGGAAAATCAGCAGGTTTTTGTCCGTACGCAGGTCGATCCAGCGGTAATCCAGCCGCGAATCGATGGCCGCGTCACGGGAGATCGGCAGCGGCTCGGCCACGGACTCGACGCGGATCATGTCCGGCAGCATTTCCCGGCCGCCCAGCTTGACGTAGCTATTTTCGACCACCTGTCCCTCCGCCGTGATGACGGATTCGACGGTCAGCTGGTCCACCGCCGCCGCGACCTCGGGATATTTTTCCTTCTCGACGGTCAGCTGAATGCGCCCGGTACTGTCCCTGAGCACCAGGAACGCCATGGTGCGCTTGTTGCGGATGTTTTCGACGAAGCCCTGCAGCCGGACGCGCTCGCCCGCGGGCGCTTCGGCGATCATTGTTCTGTTCATGCGGATCTGTTCCTCCCTACTCAATCACGCGCAGCCGGCTCATCCGGCCGGTCGCGGTATCCCGCGGCGTGTCCGCCGCTGTTTCATCCTATTGTACAGGATTCCATCCGATTTGGCAAGGGAACCGTGAAAAAGAACCGATCATCAGACATTTCCTTGCCTTTTTGGCGTATTGTTGTTATAATACCGTTGCGCTGCTGTCAAAAAAGGCGGCTGTGCTGTTCATTGATCATATGGAGACCGAAGGGATAGAGGAGGAAACACCGCGTGCCAACCACCAAGTTCGACAAGGATTCCATCAAGCAGTCCATATTGGGCAAGCTGCAGCGCTACAACGGCAAGACGCTGGAGGACGCGACAGAGCACCAGATTTATTTCGCCATCGCGTCGACCGTGCGCGACCAGATCATGCAGAAGTGGTCCGAGTACCGCCAGAAGGACAAGGCGTACCTCGGCAAGCGGCTGTATTACCTGTCCGTCGAGTTCCTGACCGGGCGCAGCCTGATGTGCAACACGCTCAACCTGTGCTCCACGGACGCGTACATGGCCGCGATGAAGGAGCTGGGCATCGACTGGCGCAAGGTCATCCGCGAGGAGCCGGAACCCGGCCTGGGCAACGGCGGTCTGGGACGCCTGGCGGCTTGCTTCATGGACTCGCTGTCCTCGCTGAACATTCCCGCGATGGGCTGCACCATCCGCTATGAGTACGGCCTGTTCCGCCAGAAGCTGCTGAACGGCCAGCAGGTGGAGCTGCCCGACGACTGGCTGGAAAACGGCAACGTGTGGGAGGTCGCCGCGATGGAGGACACCTGCGAGGTGCACTTCGGCGGCTGGCTGGAGGAACGGCAGGAGAACGGCCGCCTGACCTATGTGGAGCATGACTATAACACCGTGCAGGCGGTGCCGTACGATATGCCGGTCGCCGGCTACGACACGCAGACGGTGAACACGCTGCGCATGTGGCGGGCCAAGTCCAACCGGTCCATGGACCTGCGCGATTTCAACTCCGGCAACTATGTCAAGGCGATGCAGGAGGAGGAGCTCGCGACGGTCATCTCCAAGGTGCTGTACCCGGAGGACAACCACTACGAGGGCAAGGAGCTGCGCCTCAAGCAGCACTATTTCTTCACCTCCGCGACGCTGCAGTACGCGCTGCGCGATTTCAAGCGCCGCTTCGGCTGCAACTTCCAGCTGTTCCCGGAGAAGGTCACCATCCAGATCAACGACACGCACCCCGGCCTCGCGATTCCGGAGCTGATGCGCCTGCTGATGGACCAGGAGGGCCTGGGCTGGGACGAGGCCAGCGCCATCGTCCAGCGCACGGTGGCCTACACCAACCACACCGTCATGTCCGAGGCGCTGGAGCGCTGGCCGGAGGAGATGGTGCGCAAGCTGCTGCCGCGCATTTACATGATCCTGCAGGAGATCAACCGCCGCGTCTGCGCGCGCCTGGCCAACTACTACCACAACGGCATGGACCCGCGCATCGCGGGCATGGCGATCACCGCGTACAACATGGTGCACATGGCCAACCTGTGCGTGTCCATGAGCTACTCGGTCAACGGCGTGAGCCAGCTGCACGGGCAGATCCTGAAGGACCAGACCTTCCATAATTATTACGAGATCATGCCCGAGAAGTTCTCCGCGATCACCAACGGCATCACGCACCGCCGCTGGCTGATGGTGGCCAACCCGGGTCTGAGGGACCTGATCACCGATACGATCGGCGACGGGTGGATCCGCGAGCCGGAGCGCCTGCGCGACCTGCTCCCCTACCGCGACGACGCGGCCTTCCGCGAGCGCTTCCAGCGCATCAAGCGCGACAACAAGATCAACCTGAGCAACATGCTCAGCGCGCGGCAGGACGTGACCATCGACCCGGACACCATGATCGATGTACAGGCCAAGCGCCTGCACGAGTACAAACGCCAGCTGCTGAACGCGCTGCACATCATGGTGCTGTACAACCGCATCGTGGACGACCCCGGCTTCACCATGCAGCCGCGCACCTTTATCTTCGGCGCGAAGGCGAGCCCCGCCTATTACATGGCCAAGCAGATCATCCGCCTGCTCCTGGCCATCGGCCGCCTGATCGAAAAGACCCCGCGCGCGCGGGAGATGCTGCACCTCGTCTTCCTGGAAAACTATGACGTGTCCAGCGCGGAGTGCCTGATCCCCGCCGCGGACCTGTCCGAGCAGCTCTCCCTGGCCGGCAAGGAGGCCTCCGGCACCGGCTGCATGAAGTTCATGATGAACGGCGCGGTGACCATCGGCACGATGGACGGCGCGAACATCGAGATCTGCGACCAGGTCGGGCTGGAGAACATCTACATCTTCGGCATGCGCAGCAACACCGTGCACGACCTGGACCGCGAGGGCAGCTATCAGCCCATGCACATCTTTGAGACGAACGGCGAGCTGCGCCGCGCGCTGACGCAGATGATCGACGGCACGCTCTTCCCGGACAACCCCGCCGCCGTGCAGGAGATCTATCACACGCTGCTGTTCAACGACACATACTACGTGCTCAAGGACTTCGGCTCCTACTCCATGGCGCAGCGCCGCGTGGACCAGGATTACCAGGCGCGCGACAAGTGGCTGCGCATGGCGATCACCAACACCGCGTGCTCCGGCGTGTTCTCGTCCGACCGCACCATCCGCGAATACAACGAAAAGATCTGGCACATCGGTACCAGAGACTGGAAGAAGAAATGAGCCGCGCCCGGACTGTGCGCCTGACCGCCGCGGCGCTCGCGGCACTGGTCATCCTGACGGCGCTGGCGACGCTGCCGGCGCCGGGCGTGGGCGCGGAGACCGCGTGGGATGACGCCGCGCTGAACGTGCTCACCGCGGAGGAGCTTGTCGCCCTGCGCGGGCGTATCGACGACCGCCTGCGCGCGCTCGGGGAATACCCCTTCGTCAAGCTCAGCGAGGGCAGCCGGGGCGACGAGGTGACCGCGCTGCAGCGCCGGCTGAAGGCGCTGGGCTATTTCACCGCCGAGCCGGACGGGCGCTACCGTACGACCACCGTGAATGCGATGAAGGCCTTCGAGAAGGCCGCCGGCCTGCGGCGTGACGGCGTCGCGTCCGTGGAGGACCAGGCCGCGCTGTTTGCCGACGCCGCGCCGGCCGCGCCGACGCCGACCCCGTCCCCGACGCCCAAGCCCACGCGCACACCCAACCGCGCGAAGGACTACGGCAAGCTCGATTACCGCCTGGCTGGGCTGATGCCGGACAAGTACTTTGGCTCGCGCTACAAGCTGTCCGGCGAGATCATGGCCTTCTTGGACGGGGACACGAAATGGCTGATCACGCTGGACGACGCCTCCGCTGGGCTGATCGCGGTGCAGGGCTTTTCCGCCGCGAGGTCGGCGGGCGACCGGGTCACCGTGTGGGGCGAATACCTCGGCCTGACGCAGTATGAGAGCGAAAGCGGCCCCGTCAGCGTGCTGCTGTTCAATTGCGAGTATATGGAATAGTGAGGTGCGAAGCATGAAGAAGTTTGCGATCGCTGTGTTCCTGATCGGCCTGATCGTCGCCGCCGCGGCCGTCGGCATCGGCATTCTGGTGCGCGACAACGAGGAGGTCCAGGCTATCGGCGAGGTCACCGGCATCCGTATCACCCCCGAGCACGGCGAGGAGCTGCGCCAGGCCGCGCTGGACAACAACCTGAAGATGTCCGGCGTGGTATCCGTGCTGCTGCGCGTGTATCCCTACATCGCGCAGGTGGCCAGCATCGCCGCCGCCGTCGCCGCGGGGGGACTGCTGCTGCTGCTCCTGGTGCTGATCATCAAGCCCGTGATGGCGATCGTGCTGATCGCGCTGATCGCGGGGGTGGCGTACTTCGGCGCGAACGGCACGCTTGGCCCGCAGGTGGAGAACGTCGTGAAGCCGATCGTGGACACCATCAAGCTGTATTTTGAGAAGGTGGTCAGCTTCGTCAACGAAACGAAGATCGTCGAGACCTTCAACAACCTGGTGAAGCACTGATCACGTCCCCAAATTTCCGCTTGCCACTTCAGGGGTTTTCCTGTATAATATCAAGGCTGTCATTCAAGACGCAGGTAAGGAGATGCATTCTTATGCAGAAGAAACTGTTTGTGCTGCTGCTGTTGGTGGCGTGCGTCGCGCTGAGCGGCTGCGCCCTGGTCGTCAAGGATCCCGTCCGCGACGCCTCGCAGGTGATTGTGGACGTGAACGGCGAGACCATCGACAAAGCGACGATCACGCAGCTGGCCGCTGACTACCGCAACAACATGCTCAATTACTATTATCAGATGTATTCCATGTACGGCCTGAGCTTCAACGCCGATTCCATTGACACCAGCGGCGCGGAGCAGGAAGTCATCGACAACCAGGTCGAACGCCTGGTGCTCAAGCAGAAGCTGGCCTCCATGCCCGAGCTGGCGCTGACCGAGGAGGACGAGGCGGAGATCCTCGAGCACGGCCAGGAGCATTATGACGAGCAGATCGAGCTGGTCAAGACCCAGTACCTGAAAGACTCCGAAAAAGAGGGCGACGAGCTGACCAAGGAAGCGCAGGAATACGCGCTGACGCTGGACAGCCGGCTCACCCTGGATTACTTCGTCGAGGAAGCGCGCACCGAAAAGATCGCCGAAAAGATGAAGGCCTACGCGATCAAGGACGTCGCCGTGACCGAGGAAGAGCTGAAGACCGAGTATGAATCCCGCGTTGCGAGCGCCAAGGAGGATTACGCCAACAACCTGTCCGCCTTCGGCGAGGCCGTGAACGCCGGCAACGCCGTGTTTTACCGCCCTGCCGGCTACCGCTACGTCAAGCAGGTGCTGGTCGGCTATCCCGCTGAGACCCAGACCGCGCTGACCGAAGCGACCAGCGCCATGAATACCGCGCAGACTGCGGTGAACACCGCCCAGTCCACGCTGGACAAGAACGTCGAGGACCTGGCCGCCGAGGGCATCACCGATGAGGAGAAGGCCACGCTGGAGGCCACGCAGGCCGACCTGCAGAAGGCCCTGGACGACGCGAAGGCTGACCTGGCCGAGAAGACCGAAGCCCGCGCCAAGCTCCTGGAGGAGGCGAAAGCCGCCATCCAGCCCACCGTGGACGAGGTCATGGCCAAGATCGCCGCGGGCGAGGACTTCGAAGCCCTGATTGAGAAGTACAACACCGACCCCGGCATGCAGAACGAGCCCGGCAAGACCAACGGCTACGCCGTCTGCGAGGGCTATACTCCCTTCGAGGCTGCCTTCGTCGAGGCCGCCATGGCCCTGGAAAAGGTTGGCGATACCTCTCAGCCTGTCGCCAGCGACAACTACGGCTTCTACATCATCCGCTATCAGTCCGACATCGAAGAGGGCGAGGTGCCGCTGGAAGACGTCCGCGCGGAGATCGAGCCGACCCTGCTGACCAACAAGCAGGATACCACCTACGACGCTGCTAAGGAACAGTGGACCAAGGACGCCAACGTCAAGACCTACATCGAGCGCCTGAGCAACTGAACGTCCCGACAAAACTGAAATCTTCGTGAGAATTGTAAAAACAGCCATGCAAGAGCAGACACGCTCCTGCATGGCTGTTTATTATGCTTGGCGTCAAGGTCAAGCCGGGCTTTGGCTGGCGTGATTGATGGGTATACGGCCAGAACGTATTTTTCTTGCCATCCTGTGCAATTTATGGTATCTTTGATCAGGATAAAAGGTATAATGGGGAGGAGACGTGCCCATGGGAGACTCAGAACAGCGGCAGACAGAGATTGCGATCGTGAATGAGCGCACCCTGCGCGATAAGATCTATACCATCCGTGGGGTCAGGGTCATGCTGGACTTTGAGCTGGCGGAGATTTATGGGTATACGACCAGTGCGTTCAATCAGCAGGTGAAACGCAATGAAGAACGATTCCCTGAGGATTTTCGTTTTCGCCTCACTCAACAAGAATTGGAAGATCTTTCAAGATCACAAATTGTGACCTTGAACAGCGGCACAGGCCGTGGCAGCAATGTGAAGTACTTGCCCTGGGCATTTTCAGAGAGCGGTATTTACATGCTTATGACAGTTCTCAAAGGCGAACTGGCTATTCAACAAAGTATCGCATTGATCCGCACCTTCCGCGCCATGAAGGACTACATCGCGGAGACTCAGGGCCTGGTGACCCAGCGCGATTTGCTGCGGCTGTCGATGCAGACAACGGAGAACACGGAGGCCATCCGCAGCATCCATACCATGCTGGAGGAGCAGCAGAAGATGCTGTTAGAGCACGACGACAAGCTGGTGGACGCGTTCGAGCGGATCAGCGAGACGGTGAAGCGGTCCGACCTCTCCCCGGTGATGCTGAAATTCGATCTGCCGGAGGATATTCAGAAGGAATATCTGATCCGGGAAGGCCAGCCGGTCAAAGCCGACGTGACCTACATGGACATATACGGTCAGGCGATGAAGACGGTGTACATCATCGACAACTACATCAGCATCAAGACGCTGCGGCTGCTCCAGAGCGTCAAGCCCGGCGTGCATGTGACGGTGTTCAGCGATAACCTGCGCAATCAGCTGCATTTGAGTGACTTCAGGGATTTTCAGACCGAATTCCCGGCGATCCCGGTCGACTTTATCGCGACGGGCGGGATCATGCACGACCGGTTTATCGTGCTGGACGACGGGGAACCCGGGGAGCGGATGTTCCACTGCGGGGCCTCGTCCAAGGATGCGGCCGTAAAACTGACCACCGCGATCACGGAGATCATGAGCGGAGACATGAAGGCGCAGATGCACGGCCTGATCGACAGGATGAAGCAGAATCTGCCGCTGATCCTGAAATGATGGCTGTCCGTTTCCGTCAGAACAGCGCCCGCGTGCTTTCCGCGCGGTCGGCGAAGGGGCCGCTGATCGGGCGCAGGCCGCGCTGAACGCCGAAATAGTCGCGGTCAAACACGATCGGCGAGCCGTCCGGGTTCTCGAATTTTTGCTCCGGCTCAAAGGCCTCGCCCAGCGAGTCAGTGTTGATCATGCTGATCTCAAAATCGGGCAGCAGGTCGAATACGTTGGTCTCCAGGCAGGGATGGCCGTCCCTCTCGACGAGCGCCAGGCGCGCTTCGCCCGCGGCGCAGCGGCAGTTTTCCTCTGTGTCGCAGGGCGCCGCGCCGTTCATGTACACGTTGCCGCCGGTGTAGACAGGCAGGTGGTCGTAGTACGCGTCGCGCAGCTGCCGGTTCCTGGCCATGGCGCAGGTGAACTGCGCGAAGTACGCTTCCGCGGTCGGGTAGCCGTCATAGGGCTTGGTGCCGACGGTAAAATTCGGCAGCTCTGTCTGCCCGTGTCGGCGCACGCAGTCCAGATATTCCTCCGGCACCGGCCGCTGGACGAAGATATTATTGTAGAAACGCGCGTCGCCGTGCAGGATGGTCATGAACCCGTTCACCTCTGTGCGGTGCGGTACGTGGTAGGGCGTATAGCGCGGCGTGGGGAAACGGAGCCCACCGTTGTCCGTGCCCCGGCCGACCATGGTGAAGGAGCCGGCGATCAGGTTGTGCACGAAGGCCAGGCCCTGGGTGCACAGCCGCGCCGCCGCGGCGGACAGGAAGATGTTGTGGTCGATCAGTGTGGGGCCGTGGGAGACCTCGACAAACAGGTCCTCTCCCAGCGCGAGCCCGTTGTGGATCACCGCGCTGACCGGCGGCTGGTTGTGGTCGAACAGGTTCTGCGTCACGCGCGTGCCCTGGGCCTGCCAGTCCAGCCACAGGCCGCGGGTGCAGTGGTGGATGTGGTTGCGCCGGATGATCACGTCGATGGCGGCGTGCATTTTGATGCCGCCGATCTCCGCGCCGGACAGGTCCTGCTTGTAGTTGATATGGTGGATATGGTTGTCCTCGATGATCGAGAACACGCCGCCCAGGTGGCCGACGATGCCCGTCTGGCCGCAGTCGTGGATATGGCAGCGGCGGATGATGTGGCTGCCGATCCGCTCCTTCGTCCAGCCCTCGCGCTGCGCCTGGCAGATGGCGTCGCGCTCCGTTTGGGTGCCGTGCTTGACGTAGCCGGTGGACCACTTGTTTTCATTGTGGGGCTGCAGGTATTTGCCCAGCGAGATGCCGGAGCATTTGGCGTCGGAGATTTCGCAGTCCTCGATGATCCAGCCTCTGGACCAGTGCGGCCCGATCATGCCGTCCTGGTACGCCGTGGGCGGGGCCCAGGTGGTGGCGGCCTGCCGGACGGTGAAGCCGGACAGCGTGATGTAGCCGCAGCCCTCCGCCTGCGGGTAGAAGCAGTTGCGCCGGACGTTGATTTCGACGTTCTCCTCGTTGGGGTTTTTCCCCTGGAAGTTGGCGGTGATGACGGTGAAATCGCCATCCTGCGCCGTATACCAGCAGTATACCGTCCATTCGGGGTCCCAGGACTTCGTGCAGACCTCCGGCTGGCGCACGCTGTCCGGCGAAAAGACCTCATACATGGACTTGCCGTTCAGGTACACCTCGCCGGTGTGGATGGGCTGGACTGCGCTGTACCAGTCGCCGGCGATGACCGTGGTGTAGGGGTTGTACGCGCCGAAGATGCCGTTGGACACGCGCAGCTGCCAGACGTCCCCCTCGACGGGCGTCCAGCCCTCGGCCTTCTCAGCACCGGTGATGACCGCCTTCAGCGGCTCCGTGGAGCGGTAGACGATGCGCTGCTCCTCCGTCCCGCCGCGCGGCGGGTTCACGTTTTCGCGATATACGCCCGGTGCCACCAGGACCTCATCGCCCGGCTGGGCGAGGTCCGCCGCCTGCTGAATGCGCTGGAAGGGCGCCTGCTGCGTCCCGTTGCCCGCGCGGTCCGCGTGGGCGTCCACATAATACCTCATGCCGATTCAGCCTCCCAGAACATTCGGTTGTTTCGCTTTTTTTCCGTGGTCAAATGCACAACCTTTAGCTCCTCATGTACTTGGCAACTTCCCGATTGGTTTGTCAACTTCTCCATCAGTTTGCCAAGTTTACAATCAGTTTGCCAACATCATACCATGCCTTTGACAACTAAATCAATGATTTTTTCGCAGCTTGGCAAGTAAAAATCCACTTTGCCAACAAAAGAAGCAAGTTTGCCAAGTGGTTGACAAGTAGTTGCCAAGTAGTTGGCAATGCTGAATGATAAGATTTCTGCCTCTATCTCTGTATCCATACAGAGATAGAGGCAGAATGATGCGTCGCTGCATCACGCGGGGACAGATCATTGTTCATAGATCAGCACCCCATCCTGATGAATCTGAGAAAGCAGCTCGGGATCAGCGCCCTGCAGCGTGACCATATCCAGTTCCTTCTGCAGACCGGCTCGCAGGTCGGCATACAGCCCGCCGAGAGCAAAACCGCTGCGGATCTGTCCGCGATCAATCAGGATATCCACATCGCTTGCGTCAGTGGCTTCTCCCCGCGCATAAGAGCCAAACAGACGCATGCTCTTGATGCCATAAGCCGCCGCAATCGGATGGGCGATCTGCCGATCTGATCAATTGTATACACCATACAAATGCATCCTTACCATGTTAAGTGTAACACAACCGGACACCGAAAGGCAAGGTGTCTCCCTTTCTCATTTGCGAAAAATATCCTTCGTGAAATAGCAAAAAAATATCAATAAGAATGTCAAAATTGTATAACAAGAAAGAAAAAATATTAATAATTTGTCATATTTCCATGTAACCCGCTGACAGGCGATGACGGCTTCTGACACCCCTTGGGGGTCGGATTTTGCGTCTGGAGTGGCAAAAAGGGGCTCAACAATTGAAAATCTCGAAGGATCAAGGGGATTTGGCGTTACATAGCCGGTTACACGGGGGAAAATCAGAGACAATCAGCAACAATTCTGTCACGAATTCTCACGTTTTGGCGACGAAATTATTACGAAAAGATTTCGAAACGGCGAAAAAATTGTTGCAAAAGCGTCAAAAAACCTTATGAAATCATTGACAAAATTGAGAAAAAGTGTATAATGATGAATGGCGTATTATGCGTCTGTTTCGCATAGCCACAAGCTTTTCGGTCCGCACGCGCACGGGTTGCCCGGAGCGCGTAAGATTGAAACAGGGGGTCTCTGTTATGAAGAATTGGTTAAGGAAGTTCCTCGCGGTCCTGTGCACCATTTGCATGGTACTGACGAACCTGCCGATCGTCGCGGTGGCGGATGCCATCGCGCAGGCGCGCGCGATGCGCGTGACGGCGGACGCTCAGACCGCTGAACGCCCTGATGCTGTCACGACAGACACGCCGGCTCCGACGGCCACGCCGGGCGCGGTGAACATTGATAACCCGATGAACAAGAAGAAGGCGGATGCCGATCTGGTCGTCGGAAAGTCTGTCAATGTCAGCTTCAAGGCTGGTCAGACTGCGACGGTCCGCCTGACGGTGACCAAGAAAGGCGCGATCACGATCAGCGTCACGGGTCATTCCGTCTGGATGGACGTCAAAAACGAGAAGACCAATGCTTCTAAGCGCCAGGTTGGCGCGGCGGATGGCCTGTACTATACGTTCACCCCGGACAAGGGTCAGTACCTGCTGACCATCGCGGCGAACGACAAGAAGGCCGGCAAGGTCACCGTGAAGGCCGAGCTGGGCGAGCACCAGCCCGTCATTGAGGAAGCGACCGAAGCGCCGGTGGTCGAGACTGTGCCCGACACCGCCACAACTGAAGACACCCAGCCCGATGCCGCCACGACGAACGACGTGACGGCTGAGCCTGCTTCTGTCGAGACCCCTGTCCAGGCCGAAGCGCAGCCCGAGGAAGAATCCACCACCACCCCGGCGGCGGAGACTGAACCGGAAGCGGCCGCGCCTGTGGCAGAGACCCCTGCGCAGACCGAGGTCACCCCGGCGCAAGAAACTGTCCCCGCGACCGAAGACAACAATCATGAAGAAACTGTGACGACCCCGGCGGCGGAGACCGAACCGGAAGCGGCCGCGCC
>CAMNEH010000081.1 GCA_946536315.1 uncultured Clostridia bacterium | reverse complement strand
TCTCCGACCTGCTGACGGCCATGGGCGGCAGCACCATCCTGACCGAGGTGCCCGAAATGTTCGGCGCGGAGACGATCCTCATGTCGCGCTGCGGCACGCAGGAGCTGTTTGAAAAGACTGTCCGCCTGATCAACGACTTCAAGGCGTACTTTGAAAGCTACCACATGCCGGTATACGAGAATCCCTCCCCCGGCAATAAGCAGGGCGGCATCACGACCCTGGAGGACAAGGCGCTCGGCTGCACGCAGAAGAGCGGCTCCTCCGCAGTCCGGGGCGTCCTCAGATACGCGGAGCGCGTGACCGAGCCCGGCCTGAACCTGCTGAGCGCGCCAGGCAACGACCTGGTCGCGTCCACCGCGCTGGCCGCCAGCGGCGCGCAGCTGGTGCTCTTCTCCACCGGCCGCGGCACGCCCTTCGGCTGCCCCGTGCCCACCGTCAAGATTTCCTCCAACACCCCCCTGGCCGCCAAAAAGCACGCCTGGATCGACTTCGACGCCGGCCGCCTGCTCTCCGGCATGACCCTCGACGAGCTGGGTGAGGACCTGATGAACCTGGTGCTCGCCATCGCCTCCGGCGAAAAGCTGGCCCGCAACGAGGAGAACGGCTTCAGGGAAATCGCGATCTTCAAGCAGGGAGTCACGCTGTAAGGGAGTGTGGAGTGTGAAGAGTGGAGAGTGGAGTTCATTCTGGCTATGAGCAGTATCGCTTTTGCCATTCGGATGGTTAAAGTATACTCTTTTCTCCGTATGACCAAAAAAGAGTATGTCATGTCAAAGCAATTGTTACGCTGCGGTACATCCATCGGCGCGAACCTCGCCGAGGCTGAATGTGCAATCAGCAAAAGTGATTTTCTTTCAAAGATTTACATAGCCCTGAAAGAGACCGCCGAGACGCTCTATTGGTTGGAATGACTTCACGAAACCAAATACCTGACGGATTCCCAATACATCAGTCTATATGCCAACGCTGATGAAATCCGAAAAATGCTCTCTGCTTCCACCAAAACACTCCGTTCTCTATCCGGAACCCATCACTCTCCCACATGAATCCTCGCTTCTCACATACAAAGCCTATCACCACACCCATAATAGTAACAGAAACACCGCTTCGCGGTGTTTCTACCACAACTCCACACTCCACTCTTCACTCTCCACACTATCTACCTGATGAAGGAGGTTTACCCCACTATGGATGTTCTCGAAAAGCTCAGTCTCGCCGGCCTAGTGCCGGTCATTGCGATCAACGACGCGGAGGACGCGGTACCGCTGTGCAAAGCGCTGGCGGACGGCGGGCTGCCTGTCGCGGAGATCACGTTCCGGACCGCCGCGGCGGAGGAAGCGATCCGCCGCGTGCATGAAGAGCTGCCCCAGGTGATCCTCTGCGCGGGCACCGTGCTGACCACCGACCAGGCGGAGCGCGCGGTCAAGGCCGGCGCGGCGGCCATCGTTTCGCCCGGCCTGAATCCCACCGTCGTGCAGTGGTGCATTGATCATCACGTCCCCGTCTGCCCCGGCACGTCCAATCCCTCGGACATCGAAGTCGCCCTGTCCTTCGGCCTGAAGGCCGTGAAGGTGTTCCCGGCGGAAGCCATCGGCGGCATCAAGCTGATCAAATCCATGGCCGCCCCGTACGGCGACATGCGCTTCATGCCCACCGGCGGCATCAACGAAGCGAACATGCTCGATTACCTGAGCTTTGACAAGATCCTCTGCTGCGGCGGCAGCTGGATGGTGCCCGGCGACGCTGTCAAGGAAAAGAACTGGCAGAAGATCACCGATCTCACCCGCAGCGCCGTGGATAAGCTGCTCGGCTTCGAACTGCGCCACGTCGGCGTCAATTCCGGTAATCCCGAGCAGGCGCAGAAGGACGCCGAGCAGCTGGCGAAGCTCCTCAACTGGCCCGTCAAGCCCGGCAATTCCTCTGTCTTCGCCGGCGCCGGCTTCGAGTGCATGAAGGAGCCCGGCCGCGGCAAGAACGGTCACATCGCCATCGCCACCAACAGCATCAAACGCGCCAAGTGGCACCTGGAGCAGCGCGGCTTTGAATTCGACGAGAGCAGCGCCAAGGAAAAGAACGGCAAAATGACCGCCATCTACCTCAAGGACGACATCTGCGGCTTTGCGTTCCACCTGCTGCAGAAGTAATCTCCACTCACGCAACAGCCCGGCACCATATTGTTGGCGCCGGGCAGCTGCTTTTATTGACTGATCGCCGCCTTCACGAACCCCACGAACAGCGGATGGGGCTTGTTGGGGCGGCTTTTGAATTCCGGATGAAACTGCACGCCGACGAAAAACGTTTCCGAGGGAAGCTCGATGGTTTCCACCAGCCGGCCGTCCGGCGAGAGCCCGGACAGGCGCAGCCCCGCGCCGGTCAGGGCGTCGCGATAGGCGTTCGCGAATTCATAGCGGTGGCGGTGGCGCTCTCGGATGGCCGGTTCGCCGTAGCAGCGCCGGATGACGGTGCCGTCGGCCAGCTCGCACGGGTAGCTGCCCAGGCGCAGCGTGCCGCCCTTGTCCACCGTGTCGTTCTGGCCGGGCATAAAGTCGATCACCCGGTCCGGGGCGGTTTCGTCAAACTCCCGCGAATTCGCCCGCGTCAGTCCCGCGCAGTGCCGCGCGAACTCGATGACCGCCACCTGCATGCCCAGGCAGATGCCGAAATAGGGGATGTGACGGGTGCGGGCGTACTGCGCCGCTGAGATCATGCCCTCGATGCCCCGGCCACCGAAGCCGCCCGGCACAATAATGCCCTGCGCGCCGGCCAGGCGCTCCACGCAGCCGGCCTCCGTCAGCGTTTCCGAATCGACCCAGTCGATGTCCACGCGCGCGTCCAGCGCATAGCCCGCGTGCCGGAGCGCCTCGGCGACGGAGAGATACGCGTCGTGCAGCTGGACATACTTGCCGACCAGGGCGATCCGGACCGACCGGCCCTGGTGACGGATGCGGCCGACCAACGCTTCCCATTCACTGAGGTCCGGTGCTCCGGCCGTGAGGCCCAGCTCGCGGCAGACGATGCCCGAAAAGCCGGCCTTTTCCAGCATCAGCGGCGCTTCGTAGAGGATCGGCAGGGTGAGGTTTTCGATCACGCAGTCCGGTTTGACGTTGCAGAAGTGCGCGATCTTCGCGAAAATGCTCTCGTCCGTGATCTTCTCATCCACGCGCAGCACGATGATGTTCGGGCTGATGCCCATGCCCTGCAGCTCCTTCACGGAATGCTGCGTGGGCTTGGACTTGTGTTCGCCGCTCGCCTTCAGGTACGGGACCAGCGTCACGTGGATATACAGCGCGTTCTCGCGCCCGACCTCCAGCCCGACCTCGCGGATGGCCTCGATGAACGGCTGACTTTCGATATCGCCGATGGTCCCGCCGATTTCGGTGATCACCACGTCCGCGTCGGTCTTTTCGCCCACGCGGTAAATGAAGCGCTTGATCTCGTCGGTGATGTGCGGAATGGTCTGCACGGTGGAGCCGAGGTAGCCGCCCTGGCGCTCGCGCCGGATCACATTGGAATACACCTTGCCCGTCGTCAGGTTGGAGTACTGGTTGAGGTCCTCGTCGATAAACCGCTCGTAGTGCCCCAGGTCCAGGTCCGTCTCCGCGCCGTCCTCCGTCACGTAGACCTCGCCGTGCTGATAGGGGCTCATGGTGCCCGGGTCCACATTGATATACGGGTCCAGCTTCTGCGCCGCGACGCGCAGGCCCCGCGCCTTCAGCAGCCGGCCCAGGCTCGCGGCCGTGATGCCCTTGCCCAGACCAGAGACGACGCCGCCGGTCACAAAGATATATTTCGTCATGCTCCGCTCCTTCTCAGCCATTCGTCGATCTCATCCGCGGCCGCGCGTCCGTCCGCCAGCGCGCGCACGACCAGCGACTGCCCCGTGCGCATATCGCCCGCGGCGAACAGCCTGCCCGTCAGGTGATGCGAGCCGTCCGCCGGGCAGAGCCGCCCGCGCGCGTCCGCGGCGACGCCGAACGCCGCCAACGTCCGCTCGTCGCAGCCCACAAAGCCCGCCGCGATCAGCAGCAGCCCGCACGGCCGCGTGACCTCGCTGCCCGGCACGGGCGCGAAGCCGCCCGACGCCGACGCCGCAAGCCGGACCGTTTCCAGCGATACGATCCGCCCGTCCGGCCCGGCGGCGATGCTTTTCACGGTCGTTTCATACACCCGGGGATCATGGCCCTGCCGCGCGATCGCCTCCAGCTGGCCGTAGTCCGTGCGCAGGACGCGCGGCCACTCCGGCCACGGGTTCCGCGGCGTCCGGCCTTCCGGTGGGGCGGGCAGCATTTCCAGCTGCACGACCGAGCGGCAGCCCTGGCGCAGCGCCGTCCCCACGCAGTCGTTGCCCGTATCGCCGCCGCCCACGACGATCACGTCCCTGTCCCGGGCGCTGATCGCCGGCGCTTCGCCGCTGAGCGCGCTCCGGGTCGCGGCCGTCAGGTAGTCCACCGCAAAGTGCACGCCCCCGGCCTCCGCGCCGCGGACGTCCAGCGCGCGCGGCTTTCTCGCCCCGCCGCACAGCAACGCCGCGTCAAACCCCGCGACCGCCGCCGCCGTGGCCTCCGTGTTCAGCGTAAACGCGACGCCCTCCGCCTCCAGCAGGCGGATGCGGCGGTCCACCACCGCCTTCGGCAGCTTCATGTTCGGGATGCCGTACATCAGCAGCCCGCCGGGGCGGTCGGCCCGCTCAAACACGGTGACCTGATGTCCCAGCCGGTTGAGCCGCTGGGCGGCCGCCAGTCCGGCGGGACCGCTGCCCGCCACCGCGACGCGCCAGCCCGTGCGCTCAGACGGCGGCTGGGGAACCATCCAGCCCTGCCCGAACCCCTGTTCGATCAGATACAGCTCGTTGTCGCGGTTGGTCACGCCGTCGTTCGCCAGATTGCAGGCCTTTTCGCACAGCGCGGGACACACGCGGCCCGTAAACTCCGGAAACGGCGCCGTCTGCAGCAGCCTTTCGAGCGCTGCGCGGTCCAGCCCGCGCCAGAGCAGGTCGTTCCATTCCGGGATCAGGTTATGCAGCGGACAGCCGTAGTCCGACTGGCAGAAGGGCACCCCGCAGTCCATGCAGCGGCTCGCCTGTCCGCGCCGGTCCGCTACGGGCAGCGCCGCGTGCAGCTCTTCAAAATCCTTCAGCCGTTCGTCCGCCTCGCGGTACGGGTTTTCCCGCCGGGCGGTCTCCAGAAATCCCGTCGTCTTGCCCATGTCCTTACACCCCCTTCAGAAAGGCCAGGTATTCGTCGGAGATCACCGTTTTGAAGCGCGGAAACCAGATCTCCGGCCGCGCGAGGATCTCCGCGGCCTTCGCGGAGCCCGTCGCCCTCACGTGCATTTCCAGCAGGCTCCTCAGCTCCTCCGCCCAGGCCGGCGTCATGGCGCGGACCCGGACGTGCCCGGTATTCAGCCGTCTGTCCAGCATGTCGCCTTCGTCCAATACCCAGGCGATCCCGCCGCTCATGCCGGCGCCGAAGTTATCGCCGACCGGGCCCAGCACGCATACGCGCCCGCCGGTCATATACTCGCAGCCGTGGTCGCCCACGCCCTCCACGACCGCCCACGCCCCGGAATTTCGCACCGCAAACCGCTCTCCCGCCATGCCCGCGATCAGGGCATAGCCGGAGGTCGCGCCGTACAGCGCGACATTGCCGATCAGCGTATCCTGCGGGCGCCAGACGCTGTCCACCGGCGGGCACACCGCCAGCGTCCCGCCGGACAGGCCTTTGCCGAGGTAATCGTTCGCGACGCCGTAGAGGGTGATCCGCTGGCCCTTTGGCAGGAAGGCGCCGAACGACTGCCCGCCGCAGCCCTGCGCCTGCACATCCTGCGGGCCCTTCAGCATGGTCCCGAAGGCGCGGTCGGTGGTCATCAGGGTCACGTGCGTCTGGCGCAGCCAGACGTCCGTGCGCTCCGACAGATGAAAGTCGTGCTTCGCCTCAGGCCGGAAATACGTATTCCTGGAAAAGCCGATCAGGTCGGACAGGTCCATCGCCGCGTCCGGCGTCATTTTCAGCAGGTCGCTGCGGCCCACCAGCTCGTTGACCGTCCTGGCGCCGAGCTTCGCCATGATTTCCCGCAGCTGCTCCGCGATGAAGCGTATCAGCCGCTCCACATACTCCGGCTTGCCGGCGAACCGCCGGCGCAGCGCCGGATCCTGCGTGGCGATGCCGAAGGGGCAGGTGCCCAGGTGGCACACCCGCATCATCCGGCAGCCCATGGCGATGAGCGGCGCGGTCGCGAAGCCGAATTCCTCCGCGCCCAGCAGCAGCGCCACCGCCACGTCGTGACCGGACATCAGCTTGCCGTCCGTTTCCAGGGTCACTTTCTGGCGCAGGCGGTTGCGGCACAGCACCTGGTGCGCCTCGGCCAGCCCGATTTCCCACGGCAGGCCCGCATGATGCACGCTGCTCATCGGCGCGGCGCCGGTGCCGCCCTCGCCGCCCGAAATCAGGATGCCGCCCGCGCCGGCCTTGGCCACGCCGCTCGCGATGGTGCCGACACCCGACGACGACACCAGCTTGACGGTGATCTTCGCGTCCTCATTGGCGCACTGCAGGTCATAGATCAGCTCGGCCAGGTCCTCGATCGAGTAGATGTCGTGATGCGGCGGCGGTGAGATCAGGGAGATCCCCGGCGTCGCGCAGCGCGTCCGGGCGACGCTTTCGGTCACCTTCTTGCCGGGCAGATGGCCGCCCTCCCCCGGCTTCGCGCCCTGCGCCATTTTGATCTGGATCTCTTTCGCGGAGAGCAGGTAGTCCCGCGTCACGCCGAAGCGCCCGGAGGCGATCTGCTTGATGGCGGAGTTGAGCGCGGTGCCGAAGCGCTCCGGCAGCTCGCCGCCCTCGCCGCTGTTGGAGCGCCCGCCCAGGCGGTTCATGGCCTGGGCCAGGCACTCGTGCGCTTCCTGTGAGATGCTGCCGTAGCTCATCGCGCCGGTGCGGAAGCGCCGCACGATCGACTCTGCCGGCTCGACCTCCTCCAGCGGGATCGCGCGGCAGGCTTCATAATCGAAGGTGAGCATGGACCGGATCGTCCGCGGCCCCTCCAGCGTCACGCGTTCGGCGAACCGGTCGAACAGCGCGCGGTCATCCTGCCATACCGCCTGCTGCAGCAGGTGAATGGTTTGCGGCGTGTACAGGTGCTCCTCCGCCCCGGGCCCGGTGCGCAGCCGGTGCTGGCCGAGGCTGGGCAGGCCGGCTGCGGGCGCGGCAAACGCCGCCCGATGATGATACCGGGCGTCCGCCTCCACGCGGCTCAGGTCCACCCCGCCCAGCGCATACGGCGTATGGCTGAAATAGCGCTCCACCAGCTGCGCGTCCAGCCCGACCGCCTCAAACAGCTGCGCGCTCTGGTACGCCTGCAGCGTGGACACCCCCATCTTGGAGGCGATCTTGAGCACGCCCGCGGTCAGCGCGCGGTCATAGTTTTCCACAGCCGTTTCGGGCGCGGCGGACACCAGGCCCTCCGCGCAGAGCCGTCTGACGCACGCGTGCGCCAGGTACGGGTTGACCGCCCGCGCCCCGTAGGCGATCAGCAGCGCCAGCTGATGCACGTCCCGCGGCTCGCCGCTCTCCAGGATCACGGACACGGCCGTGCGTTTTTTGATGCGGATCAGGTGCTGCTCCAGCGCCGATACCGCCAGCAGCGCGGGGATGGCCATCCGCTCCGCGTCCACGCCGCGGTCGGACAGGATCAGGATGTTCACGCCGTCCCGGCACGCGCGATCGCACTCGGCGAAGAGCGCGTCCAGCGCGTCGCGCAGCGCGCGCTGCCGGTCGAACAGCAGGGAGACGGTCCGCACTGAAAACGCCGGATGCGCCAGCGCGCGCACGCGCGCGAGCGCCTCCTCCGTCAGCACCGGTGTCGGCAGCTCGAGCACGGTGCAGTTGTCCGGTCCGGTGCCGAGCAGGTTGCCGTCGTCTCCGACATAGATGGCGCAGTCCGTCTTGATCTCCTCGCGCAGCGCGTCGATCGGCGGATTGGTCACCTGCGCGAAGCGCTGCCTGAAATAATCGGACAGCGGCGGGTGCGTGCGGGACAGCGCCGCCAGCGGGACGTCCGCGCCCATGGACACGATGGGCTCCGCCGCGTTTTGCGCCATGGGCAGGATCACCTGGGTCAGGTCCTCCCAAGTATAATGGAAGGCCAGGCATAGCCGCCCGTGCTCCGCCGGGTCCGGCGTGATGTCCGCTCCGGCGGGCAGCTCGTCCAGCCGCAGCTGGTGCTTCATCCAGGCCGTATACGGCTGCGCTTTGGCATAGCGCGCCTTCAGCTGCTCGCTTTCCAGCAGCGTACCGCTGCGCAGGTCCGCCTCCAGCACGTCGCCGGATTTCAGCTTCCACCGGCGCAGGATGTGCGCGTTTTCCTCGAACAGCACCCCGGCCTCGGAGGAGATGATCAGCCGCAGGTCATCCGTGAGCGCGCAGCGCAGCGGCCTGAGCCCGTTGCGGTCCAGCGAGGCGCAGACCGTTTCGCCATCAGAATACAGGATAGCCGCGGGGCCGTCCCAGGGCTCCATCATGGTGGCATAGTACCGGTACAGGTCGCGCCACGGCGTTTCCGTTTTGTCGCCCTGCCAGGGCTCCGGCAGCAGGATCATGCCCGCCAGCGAGAGCGGCAGGCCGTTCATGTGCAGGAATTCCAGCGTGTTGTCCAGCATCTGGCTGTCGCTGCCGCCCTCCGCCACCACCGGCAGCACGCGCTTCATGTCGTCGCCCATGACCGGGGAGCGCATGGTTTCCTCCCGCGCCTTCATGCGGTCGTGATTCCCGCGGATCGTATTGATTTCCCCGTTGTGCAGCAGCAGGCGCTGGGGGTGCGCCTTGCTCCAGGACGGAAAGGTGTTCGTGGAAAAGCGCGAGTGCACCATCGCCATCTGAGAGCAGTAGCGCACGTCCTGCAGGTCGTCATAGAAGGAGCGCAGCTGGCTGACCAGCATCATGCCCTTGTACACGATGGTCCTGCAGGAAAGCGAGCAGACATAGGTATCCGTGTCCTGCTTTTCAAACAGCCGGCGGAGCACATAGAGCCGCCGGTCAAACGCCTGACCGGCGGCGGTTCCTTCCGGCCGCTTCACAAAGCATTGCAGGATGCGCGGCATGGTCCGCCGCGCCCCGGCGCCGAGCTGCGCCGGGTGGCAGGGCACATTCCGCCAGCCCAGCACGGGCATCCCCTCCGCCTGGGCGAGCTGTTCAAAGATCCGACAGACGTTCTGCGCGCCGACTTCATCCTCCGGCAGAAAGAGCATGCCCACGCCGTAATCCCCCGGCCCGCCGAGAGAGAGGCCCTCCTCCGTTGCCCAGGCCTGGAACAGCGCGTGCGGGAGCTGGGTCATGATGCCCACGCCGTCGCCGGTCGTGCCCAGCGCGTCGCTGCCGGCGCGGTGCGCCAGCCGTTCCACAATGGACAGCGCCTGGTCCACCGTGCGGTGCGTCGCCTTGCCGATCAGGTCCACGATCGCGCCGACGCCGCAGCTTTCATGCTCCGCTTCTTCCCGGTACAGCGGGTACTGTCGGTCCTTCATGTCGATTCCTCCGTCTCCTTTGACGATTGGATGATCTGCGCGGCGTAGTCGGCCATCTTCATGCCGCGCCGCATCGCCTGCTGCTGCAGCGCCCTGTGCGCCTCCGCCTCAGTGATGCCCTGACGGCGCATCAGCAGCGCCTTGGCCTCCTCCACGGTCCTCTTCTCCGGGCCGGCGCGCTTGGGCAGGCGCATCTGATGCAGCTGCGCGAGCATCTCCACCGCGCCGACCACGGCCTGGCCCGATACCGGCAGCGGCAGGCGGAAGATGTCCGGCGATTCACACGACGACAGCCACGGCGGCCGCCCGATCAACAGGATTTGCACCTGTCCGGCATAGTCCCACTGCAGCGCGTCCGGCTCGCAGCCCGGCAACGGTCCCATCATGATGACCACGCCGTCCTCGCATTCGCTGAGCGCGCGCCTCAGCTCGCCGGCTGAGCCGCAGCTGCGGAACACCTTCAGTCCGGAGGAGGCCAGCAGCCCGGACAGCTGTCCCCTGCCCGCCGCCGACGCGCTGGCGATCACGATCCTGGCCACCGGTATTCCCCCTTTCCGAATTCCGCGGTTCTTCCGGCCGCGTCAATACATCACCAGATAGCGCTCGAGCTCCCAGCGGCTGACGTGCGTGCGGTAGGCGTCCCATTCCTTGCGCTTGCCCTCCACGTACTGGCTCAGCACGTGCTCGCCCAGGCATTCGCAGATGACCTCGTCCGCCTGCAGGCAGTCGATGGCCTCCGCCAGCGTCCCGGGCAGGGATCGGATGCCTTTCATTTCGCGCGTCGCCGCGTCCATGGCGAAGATGTTCTCGGTGATTTCGTCCGGCGGGGTCAGTCCTTTTTCGATCCCGTCCAGGCCCGCGGCCAGGCATACGGCCATGTTCAGGTACGGGTTGCAGCTCGGGTCCGGGCAGCGCAGCTCCACGCGCGTGCCCATGCCGCGCGACGCCGGAATGCGGATGAGCGCGGAGCGGTTGCTGGCGCTCCAGGCCAGGTAGCAGGGCGCCTCATACCCCGGCACCAGGCGCTTATAGCTGTTCACCAGCGGGTTGGTCACCGCGGCCATGCCCCGCACATGCGCGAGGACGCCGGCGATAAAGGCGTACGCCTCCCCGCTCAGCCCCCGGCTGTCGGCGGGATCGGCGAACGCGTTTTTCCCGTCCCGGAACAGGCTCATGTTGGTATGCATGCCGCTGCCGTTGATGCCGAAGACCGGCTTGGGCATAAACGTCGCGTGCAGCCCGTTCTTCTGCGCGAGGGTCTTGACCGCGAGCTTGAAGGTCATGATGTTGTCAGCGGCGGACAGCGCGTCGGCATACTTGAAGTCGATCTCATGCTGGCCCGCGGCGACCTCGTGATGGCTGGCCTCGATCTCAAACCCCATTTTTTCCAGCGCCATGCAGATCTCGCGGCGCGTGCTCTCGCCGTGATCCAGCGGTCCCAGGTCAAAATACCCGGCCTCGTCGCCGGTGGCCGTGGTGGAGCGGCCCTGGTCGTCCGTCTGGAAGAGGAAGAACTCCATCTCCGGGCCGACGTTGAACGAATAGCCCATGTCCGCCGCGCGCTTCAGCATTTTTTTCAGTACGCCGCGCGGGTCGCCGGCGAACGGCGTGCCGTCCGGATTGTACACGTCGCAGATCAGCCGCGCGACCTTGCCGTGCTGCGGGCGCCAGGGCAGGATCGCGAAGGTATCCAGGTCGGGGCGCAGGTACTGGTCGCTCTCATTGATGCGGACAAAGCCCTCGATACTGCTGCCGTCGATCATGATCTGGTTGTTGACCGCTTTTTCGATCTGGCTGGCCGTGATGGCCACGTTTTTCAGCTGGCCGAAGATATCGGTAAACTGCATCCGTACGAATTCCACATCGTCCTCCCGCACCATGCGGATGATGTCCTCCTGACTGTACCTGCTCATGCAAAAGCCTCCTTCACTCAATAAAAAAGCGCAAGGGAACCGGCTGCCCGGCTCCCTTGCCTTGCTGGCGCAAGATTACCACCCTCCGCCGCGGCTGTCAAGGGGGGTCATTGTATTCCTGTTGTATTGTTTTTTGACTGTACTGCCCCTTGACACATGGCCGGAGCAAGGGATACAATGCCGCCATTCCAACGAGGCGCAAGGGAGTGCTGAAGCTCCCTGCGCCTTTTTTGTTGGTCATTTTACAGAAACGGAAGTGAGAATGATGACGTACTCTCCCGCGAACACCATCTGGGTGCTGCTCGGCGCAGCGCTGGTCTTTTTCATGCAGGCGGGCTTTGCCATGTGCGAGGCCGGCTTCACCCGCGCCAAGAACACGGGCAATATCCTGATGAAAAACCTGATGGATTTCTGCATCGGCACACCGCTGTACTGGCTGCTCGGCTTTGGCATCATGTTCGGTTCCGGCACCGCGCTGTTCGGCTGGATCGATCCCTTCATCCTGAGGGATTACGGCCACGCGCTGCCTGCCGGCGTGCCGCTCTGGGCCTTTGCCATTTTTCAGACCGTCTTCTGCGCCACCTCTGCGACCATCGTATCCGGCGCGATGGCTGAGCGGACAAAGTTTTCCGCCTACTGCGTCTATTCCGCGGCGATCTCCCTGCTGATTTACCCGGTCTCCGGCCACTGGATCTGGGGCGGCGGCTGGCTGGCGGAAATGGGCTT
>CAMNEH010000080.1 GCA_946536315.1 uncultured Clostridia bacterium | reverse complement strand
CAATATGCCTTGAAGGCACGGTGCATACCACCGGCTTAGCCGGTGGTTTTGATTTCATCACAGAAAGGAGACTTTGCATGGAAATGCAGACCAACATCGCCGCGGCGCCCGCTCCGAAGGTCAGGGAAGCCGGAAACTCAAAAAGGAAAAGGAGGCTGCTCCGCAGGATCGTCATTCTGCTGGCGTTTCTTGCTCTGGCCGCCGCCGTCGGCTACTTCGGCTACACCAGGCTGAAGCAGGAATATACCGTCACCTATCAGTCCTACAGCGCCACCACCGGCAGCATCTCCAATTCCCTGTCCTTCAGCGGCACCCTTCAGGCGATCAACAGTCAGCTGTCTACGGCTGAATCATCCACGAAGGTGAGATCCGTTTACGTGAAAAAAGGGGACGCCGTACAGGAAGGCGACCAGCTGGTGCGGCTGGCCAACGGTACGACCATCCAGGCGGCATTTGACGGAACGGTCAACCAGCTGTATGTCGCCGAGGGGGATGAGGTCGCCGCCGGCGCGTCCCTGATTCAGGTGGTTGATTTCGCCCGCCAGAAGGTGAGCATCCGCGTGGACGAGTATGACATCTCCGATGTACATGAGGGCGACGCCATTGTCGTCACTACGACCGCGACGGAAAAGGTGTTTGACTCCACGATCGACGATATCAACTATGTGTCGTCGTCCTCCGGCTCCGTCGCGTATTACACGGCCACCGCCTATGTCGATACGGACAGCAGCGTCTACCCGGGCATGCAGGTCACCGTGTCCATTCCGAAGGAAGAAGCGAGCGATGCGGTCATTCTGAAGGAGGACGCCATCTGCTTTGACGCCGCCAATCAGGCGTTTGTTTACACGCAGAATGCGGACGGCGCCATGGAACAGACCTACATCACCACCGGCGTCAGCAACGGCAACTATGTGGAAATCACCTCCGGGCTCAGGGCCGGCGATACCGTCTACGTCGAAGTCAAGGAGACGGAATCCTCCTCCGGCGGCCTGTTCGCCAGTCTCTTTGGCGGACAACAGATGATGGGCGGCGGACAGATGTCCTCCGGCCAGGGCGGCGAAAGAGGCGGCCCCGGAGGCAATTACGGCGGCGAGCGTCCCAGCGCGCCCGGCGGAAACAGCGGAAGCGGCAGAAACAGCGGGAACGGCGGTGGACGGTGATGAGTGAGACCACCTTCTTTCACATGGATCACATCAACAAGTACTACCAGATGGGCGACGAGCAGGCCCACATCCTCAAGGATATCGCGTTGGACATCAAGGAGGGCGAATACCTCTCCGTTTTGGGCCCCTCCGGCAGCGGAAAGAGCACGCTCATGAACATTATCGGCTGTCTGGATACGCCCTCCTCAGGCCAATACACGCTGCACGGCCGGGAGATTGAAGAGCTCAGCGAGGTCGAACTGGCGGATATCCGCTCATCGGAAATCGGGTTCATCTTCCAGAACTCGCAGCTGCTGCCGCGCCTGACAGCGCAGAAAAACGTAGAGCTGCCCCTGATCTATGCCGGCGTTTCGCCCAGGGAAAGAAAGCGGCGCGCCCGGGAAATGCTGGAGAAGGTCGGCCTGCAGGACCGGATGGGGCACTATCCCAATCAGCTGTCCGGCGGTCAGCAGCAGCGTGTGGCGATCGCCCGGGCGCTCGTCGGCAATCCTTCCATCCTTCTGGCCGACGAGCCCACCGGCGCGCTGGACCAGAAAACCGGCCGTCAGGTCATGGCGCTGTTTCAAAACCTGAATGATGAGGGAAGAACGATTGTCATGATCACGCATGACATGAACATCGCGGCCTTCGCGCGCCGGGTGGTGCATATCGTTGACGGCACGCTGACGGAGGGAGGCGGGACGAGCGATGCTTGAATCGATCCGCAAGCCATTCGTGATGATCAAGGAATGCATCCTGATGAGCCTGAGCAACATCAGGGGCAACAAGGTGCGCTCCTTCCTGACGGTACTGGGCATTCTGATCGGCGTGGCGGCCGTGATCGCCCTGATTACGACCGTATCGGGCTTTTCGGGCTCCCTCTCCTCCTCCTTTTCCAGCATGGGCGCGGGGACGCTGATGGTCTCCGTCACAGGGAGCGACCTGAAATCCGGCATGACAACGGAGGATCTGGCGGAGCTTGCCCAGCTGAACGAGGTGGACGGCATCACGCCGACAGTCTCCCTCCGAAGCCGTGTATCCAGGGGCGGCAGCTATGAAACGAATATCTCCGTATCCGGCAAGAATACCTATTATTTTTATCAGAATCCGCAGGCGGTGTCGCGTGGAAGGGGCATCCATCCCACGGATGAGGACAGCACGACCTATGTCTGCCTGATCAGCCAGGACATCGTGGAATCCCTGTTTTATGGGGTGGACCCGCTCGGAGAGACCATGTATGTGGACGGCATTCCCTTTCTGGTGATCGGGCTGCTGTCCGACAATGACGGCGAAGCAGTGGCCAGCATGATGAACGGCTCCCCCGACCTCGTGATTCCCTACACCACCGCCCTCAAGATGAACAACGCCAATGTAGTGACCGGCTTCACGGTGTACCTGGCGGACGGAGCGGAGTCCGGAACCGTAACGGCCCTTCTGGAGGAAAAACTGGACGCCATGTTCAGCTATGAAGAGGACTGTTATACCATCACGACGATGTCCAGCATCGAGGACACCATGAACGAGATGCTTTCCATGGTCAGCACGCTACTGGCAGGCATCGCGTCCATCGCGCTGGTCGTCGGCGGCATCGGCATCATGAACATGATGCTCACGACGGTCACCGAACGCACCACAGAGATCGGGTTAAAGAAGGCGCTCGGTGCCATTCCCTGGCAGATCCAGGCACAGTTCCTGATCGAATCCTTCCTGCTGTCCATGATCGGAGGCATCATGGGGGTAGCGATCGGCCTGACGCTGTCCTTTATCCTGTGCCGGGTCATGGGCATGAGCTTTGTGATCTCAACGGGGGCGATCCTGCTGGGCGTGAGCTTCTCCGCCGCCGTCGGCATTATTTTCGGCTGGGTTCCCGCGCGGAAGGCCAGCCGGTTGAATCCTATTGACGCGCTGCGGGCCATCTGAGCGCGGAATGAAAAGAATGGAGACATCGTATATGAAAAACGTTTTATTCCTCATCCTCACCCTGGCGATCTGCCTGGCGCTGGCAGGCAGCGCGCTGGCCGACTCGGTCAACATGAACGGCACGGTGGTCAACGCCGCGCCGCGGACCGTTGTGACGGCATTGGGCGGCACCGTATCTCAGGTAGCCGCTTCCGCCGGAGACCGGGTGCAGGCCGGGGACACCATTGCCGTGCTGGAGACGGAAAAGGTCTATGCCCTGCAGGACGGCACCGTGCGCCTATTCGGCGAAATCGGCGACAGCGCGGAGATGGTGGCTGATCGCTACGGCGCGGTCGCTTATGTCGAACCGGCCTGCGAATACACGATTTCGGCTTCGACAAAAACCGCCTATGATCTGGAGGAAAACCGGATCATCCACCCCGGTGAAACGGTGTATATCCGCTGTGTAAACGACGGCAAAAACACAGGCACAGGGCTGGTAACCGCCGTATCCGGCACGTCGTTCAGCGTGGAAGTGACGTCTGGGAGCTTTGAAAACGGCGAATCCGTCTATCTCTTTCGCACGGCAGACTTTCAGACACAATCCCGCATCGGAAAAGGCAGCGTCTCGCGTCAGGACCCGGTCGCATACACAGCCGATGGCATCATCGTCCGTTATCCGATCAAAGACGGCACAGCGGTCGCGAAAGGCGCGGTACTCTTCGAAACACTGGCAGGCAGCTATGCCAATCGAGCCGATGGCCTGAACAGCATCGCCGCCGCGGCATCCGGCATTGTCGCCGAGCTCAGCCTGAGCGTTGGCAGCGACGTTGCTTCCGGCGACGCCGTCATGACATTCTATGCGGACGACGCGATGAGGATTCAGGCGACCGTGACAGAGACTGATCTGCAGTACTTCAAAGTGGGTGACACGGTGAACGTCGAGTTTATCTATATCAATGGCGGCGATTTCAGCATGACAGGCGCCATTGAGAAGATCTCCGGCGTCGGCGCCGCACTGAGTGAGGATTCCGACGAGTCCAGCTTCACCGTATGGATCATCCCGGAAACGAGCGAGGGCCTGTCCTACGGGATGAACGCTGTGATCAGCCGGATATCATCCGACAGCGAGTAACGTCACTTTTCACGGAGTGAACCTGCCGGCGAGGAGGACCGGCAGCAGCTGCCGGCGCTACTGTCAGCTTCCCGCCCACACGGTCATTTGTTCAAAGCCCCATCAACCGCTGAATGTTTCAGCGGTTTTTTTCAAGCCCGTCCATCACCCTCACTTCTTCCGGGCTGATGGTCCGGGAGCTGTAGCGGGCGGCCTCGTAGATATCGGCCTGAGCGGGCGTGGGCAGGGTCTGGCGGGCGGTTTGCGTGGGCGGGACCGCGGGGTGACGGATGAGATAGTCGCGGTAGCGTCGGCGGACCTGCTGGCGCGGGGTCAGCTGGGCATAGGGCGTGCGGTCAGCGCGGCGGCGCTCACGGCGGCCGCGCATGCTGCGGCGGACCTCTCCCCAGTCCAGCAGGCTCTCGACCTGGTCGGGCTCATAGGCGTTCACGCGCGCGGCGTAGTCCCGGAAGCGGGCCATCAGCCGGCGCAGCGCGCGCCGCAACGCCCGGAAGATGAGCGTCAGCAGGGCCGCGAGCGCCGCCAGCAGGGCCAGCCCGGCGACGGCGATGGCGACGTATTCCAGGATCCGCGCGAGCAGGGACGGTTCCTGGGGCTCCGCGGGCAGTCCCAGCCCTCCCCCGGCGCCCCCGCCGCTCCCGCCGCCGGCAGGCGCCGCGAACCGGCTGAACCGCGCGAGCAGCCAGGCGACCGCGCCCCGGACGGCGGAAAGGACAGCGCGCAGGGCACGCGCCACGAGCGGCAGATGGGTCAGCAGACCCAGCAGGCACGCGAACACCGCCGCGCCGGCCAAATTTTTGGCCAGGGTCGCCCGCGACGGCGCGGCGTCCTGCCCTACGCCCTCGCGAACCGATTCCAACGTAAGCGCGAACACCATATATACGACGTAGACCCAGAGAACGGTATACAGCTGCGCCCTGAGCGCCGGCAGGGAGAGCAGCCGGGTCAGCAGCAGCACCGCGCCCTGCGCCGCCAGACCGCCGTACCAGAGGCCGGCATGGCTGCGCGCCTCCGTGACCTGCCCGATCACACGGGGGAAGACCGCCGCCGCGACAGCGGCCATCGCCGCCGCGATCCACCGCCAGGCGGTCCCGCCGGCCCGGACGCCGAGCGCGCAGGTCAGGCCGAAGCATGCGGCCATGCTCAGCCCGATGGCGGGCAGGCGGCGGCCCGACGGCAGGCGCAGGAGCAGCGCGCCGGCGGCCAGCGCCAGCAGCGGCGGCAGCAGCAGCGCCGGACCGATGCCGCTGAGCGCGCCCAGCAGCAAAAAGCACGGCGCCGCCAGCAAATACAGTCCCAGGCAGTAAAAGCCCGTCCGCCAGCATGTCATTCTCCGCATGGCGGCACCTCCGTCAGCAGGCGCATCGTGACGCTGTTGCCCAGGCGGCGCAGCAGCGCGATCTGGCGCTGGATATCCGGACTGTCGTACCAGCTGAGGATGACAATGTCCGTGTCGGACAGGCGGGGCAGCTGCTCCAGGAACGTCGGGAACGAGCGGAGCATCCGGATCCGCAGGTCCGCAAACGCGCGCAGGAGCGCGTCCTCCCACCCCGCGCCGCGGGCGGGCGGCAGGCAGGCGCAGGTGTCACCCTCCCCCAGGGGCATGCTCGCGGCAAAGCCCGCCTCCAGCCCACGGCGCAGCGCGTACACACACAGGGAGGCGGCATAAGAAATGGCGTATTCGATCTGCGCCTGCTCATAGTCCATCAGGTCGCCCCATTGGCCGTCGCTGCGCTGCCCGTTGATGAGCACCATGAGCCGCGGATTCGTCGTGTAATCGTGCGTCCGGACCTGCAGCGCGCCCAGCCGCGCGGTCGCGGCCCAGTGAATGTCGCGCTCCGGGTCGCCGTCCATATAGCCCCGGATCCCGTTGACCAGGAACGGATCCGGCTGGATCCAGCGGCGTACGCTGACCGCGCCGTCCGCGCGCGAGGACGGCAGGGCGACCCGGTCCTCCGGCAGCAGGCGCGGATATACATAGATCTCCGCCGCCGCGCTGAGCTCGTCCGTGACCGTGCGCATACCCAGCAGGTCGCCCGCGGTCAGTGAGACCCGGTCCAGCCGGTAATGCCCGCGATGGCGCATGGTCACCGTGTGCCGCCGCGTGACCTGGGTCATGGGCGTCAGTGTGAACACGCTGCGGTGGTAGTTTCCGCCGCGGATCTCGATATCCTCATGCGTATTGAAGCCGATCGCGGGCGGCACACGCATTTCCAGCCGCACCCACGGCAAAAAGAGCCACCCGCGGTAGCGGATGACCTCGGCCAGCTGAAGGGATTCGCCCTCAGCCACGGCAGCGCGGGAAAACGCGCGGCGGTAGGAAAAGCCGCGCAGTCCGAAGCGCGCGATCAGTACAGCCTGCAGCGCGTTCAGCAGGAGAAACACCGCCACGATCAGCAGGAACGTCATGGCCTACCGCTCTTCCGTCGGTACAGGCACCGCGCTGAGCGCGTCCTCGACGATCTGCCGGCCCAGCGCCGCCTGCGACGCGTAGCCGTGGGCGATGATCCGGTGCGCCAGAACCGGCGCGGCGAGCCGGCGCACATCGTCCGGGATGACATAGGCGCGTCCCGAAAGCAGCGCCAGCGCCTGCGACGCGCGCAGCAGCGCGAGCATACCGCGCGGACTGACCCCCAGCTGGGTGCGCTCGTCCTGGCGCGTGCGCTCGCACAGGTCCGCGATGTAGCCCCGCACATCCGCCTCGACCTCGCAGGCGGGCAGGCAGCGCTGCGCCGCCGCCAGCGCGCCGCAGCCGCAGACCGGCTCGAGCGCCTGCAGCGGCTCGTCCTTCAGAAAGCGGTCCAGGATGCGCAGCGCCTCCCCGTGCGTGGGATAGCCCGGCGTCAGGCGCATCAGGAACCGGTCCAGTTGTGCCTCGGGCAGCGGAAAGGTGCCCTGGATTTCGACCGGATTCTGCGTGGCGATGACCAGGAACGGGTCGGGCAGCGCATGCGTCACGCCGCCGTCCGTCACCTGGCGCTCCTCCATGCATTCCAGCAGCGCGCTCTGCGTGCGCGGCGTCGCACGGTTGATTTCGTCCGCGAGCAGGATGTTGGCAAAGACCGGCCCGGGATGGAAGACGAACTCGCCCCGGTCCTGCCGGTAGACCCGTGTGCCCGTGATATCTGCGGGCAGCAGGTCCGGCGTGAACTGGATGCGCGAGAACGCGCCGTCGACTGAGCGGGCAAAGCTGCGCGCCGTGACCGTTTTGCCCGTGCCGGGCACGTCCTCCAGCAGCACGTGTCCGCGCGCCAGGACTGCCGCGAGCAGCAGGTCGATCATGTCCTCCTTCCCCACGATCACGCGGGCGATATTTTCCCTGATGCACCGGGCCAGTCCGGCGATTTCCGCAGTCTGCACAGCGTTCTCCTTCCGTTCAGTCCGGATCCCGGCCGATGACCTCCCATTCGGTCAGTGCCGGGAACGCGGACGGGTCGTCGCTCTTCTGCAGGCGTTCGAGCCGGATCCAGCGGCACACGCGGCCGCCCAGCGCGATCCACTGCCGGTCGCCGGTCTTCTCGAGCTGGAAGGCGAGCTCCGTGCCGTCCGAGAGCACGGCGTGGCCGGACACCCAGTACGCGTCGTGCGGGAAATCCGCGCGCAGGGTCAGCGCCATACGCTCTACCGTCACCTCGCGGCCGAAGTCGAGCCGGCACCAGGCGTCCTCGCGCGTGCCGATGCCCCAGCTCTGGTACGGCCATTCGCCGTGGCTGGTGTTCAGGCGCAGGCCGTCGATCACGTTGCGGGCGCAGAAGCACGCCTCGTTCCGCGTTTCCACGTTCGCGACGCAGTGCGGGTAGAAGTCCGTTTCCCCGCGCAGGTCCGCCGGATTGCGCGCGATATTGCGCAGCGTCCGGCACTCGTCCGCGGACAGGCTTCGCGCGGACACGATATGCCGCGGCGACTCAAACGCGCCCGGCGCGTACGCCAGGCGATGCTCGCCCCAGGGCACGGTCCAGGTCATGCGGCCGTCCGGCAGGTACACCTCGCCCCCGGGCAGCGCCTGGTCCATCTGCACGTACAGGTGCCGGCCGCCGGTCACCACCAGCCGGTCCCCCGCCTGATAGACGCGGTCCACGCACAGAAGCGCCTCCTGCGCATGCCTCGCGGCAGCCAGCACGCGGCCGTCGCCGGCTTGCAGCTCGATCGTGATCATCCCGTCCTCCTTCATGTCATGGAAACACCCATCCGGGCAGCCTGTATTATATCCACAGACCCGGGTCCGTCCCGCACAGCCTGGCCAGCGCCTCGACGAGGAAATAATCGCCGTAGGTCAGATTGGTGTGCCGGCCCGCGCCGTCATCGTGATAGCTGGCGGTGCACATGGTCAGCACGCCGCAGCGCGCTTCCGTCCAGTCACAGCAGTGCGCGAGCAGGCCGTCCAGCAGCCGCAGCGCGGCGTCCCGCCAGGCGGGCGTTTCGGCGGCGTCCGCCAGCTCGATCAGGCCGCAGGCGGCGATGGCCCCGGCCAGGTTATCGATGCGCTCCTCCGTCGGCGGCTGGCAGAAGTCACAGTCGGTCAGGCCGTCGGGCCGGATATGGCGCACAAAATTGTCCGCGATGGCGCACGCGGCGTCCAGATAGCGGCGGTCGCCGGTATTCCGGAACGCGAGCGTGAAGCCGTACAGGCCCCAGGCCTGTCCCCGGCTCCACTGCGAGCCGAGGGCATATCCCTGCCCCGGCCATTCGCGGACGCGCGCGCCGGTATCGGGATCGAACTCGATGATATGGCTGACCGAGCCGTCCGGGCGCAGGAATTCCCGCAGGGTCGTATCCGCATGAATGCGGGCGACCTTCGCGAAGCGCGGGTCATGCGTCTCGCGCGACGCCCAGAACAGCAGGCTCAGGTTCATCATGCAGTCGATGATGGCGTAGCCCGTCCGTTCCGGCTCGTTCCAGGCGCGAATAAAGCCCGCGGGATTGAACCGGCCCATCAGCAGGCTCGCGGCATGCAGCGTGTCCTCGCGCGCCTGCCGGTCGCCCGTCAGCCGGTAATCCGCGCCGCAGGAGAGCAGATACATGAACCCCACGTCGTGATTCAGATACCTGAAGGCGCGGAATTCGTCCGTCAGCAGGCGCTGCGCCCGCCGCGCCTCGCGAAGGAACGCCTCCTCCCGCGTGGCGGCATAGCACTGCCACATCAGCCCCGGCCAGAAGCCGCCCGTCCACCAGCTGTTGCCGTCGTAGGGCGACCCGATCCAGGGGCCGCCGGGCTCGCTCTTATACGGGATGACGCCCGCCTGTGCCGCCAGCGCCGACGTGCGGCGGAATTTGTCGATGGCCCGATGCAGGGCATCCTCATAACGATTGGGCAAGGCTCAGCACCTCCTCAGGAACCTGGTCCGGACGGCAGTCGCCAGGATCGGCGAACACAGCGCAGCACAGCGCCGTCCGTCCGGGCGGCAGGCAGGCGCGCAGCATGGGCAGCACGGTGCGCGGGTACATCAGGTTGGTGTTCGGCTCCGGATGCACGATCACCCCGGTTTCGTATCCGGACAGGGCGAAGATCGCGCTGGTGCCGTACGCGCCGGCGGCCGAAGCGCAGCGCGTATCCGCCGTCAGCGCGGAGGCGATGCGGTCACAGGGCCGCGCCCCGGCCCAGTCCTTGCGGACGGCAAACGCGCCCTCCGCCGCCTCGAGGGGGAGCTCCGTCTCGATCACGTGTTTGCGCACATGCCACATGCCCATCGGCGCGATCACGGTATGGATGCGCACCCCCTCCATGGGCGACCAGTCGCAGCTGACCCGCTCCTCTGTGAGGGAAAACGCGTCACAGCCGCTGCGGACGTGCCACAGGTCCCTGCCCGCGCGCTTCACGGCGAGCATGGAATCGTACGCGCCCTTCTCCAGCGTGCCGGACTCCTTGGTGACCGAAAAGGCGAAATGCGTGGAATAGGCGAATTTCTCGTACTTTTCGTCCTCGTGCATGTGTTCCCAGCCGTGATTCCCGGCGGTATAGGCGATCACCTGCCGATTGAACGCGTCCCTGGTCAGCAGCAGGCGGACCTGCTCGTCCAGGAAGCGCCGGGGCGGGGTATACGGCCGCTCCTCCGCCTGCCAGAAGGGGTGCGACGCCGGCAGCGCGAGGGCGAGGAAGACTTTCATGCCCCAGTAGGGCGAGCCGGGCGCGTTGTACCCCTCCGCGGCACAGAGGTTGGGATACCCGTAGCCCACGGTCAGCGCGCCGCCGCGGTCAAAAATGGGCAGACGCAGCCAGGCGCGCAGGTTGCCCAGCATCAGGCCCTTCATTTCGCCCCAGCCCAGCCCGTCCGCCGTCACGCCCGCAAAGGCCATGGCGCTCCAGAACGCGCCCTGCGCGAAGCGGTAGGTCAGGCTCCGCCCGTAGGGCAGCGCGCGGCCGTCGCGGTCAAACCAGCAGGCGAAGCGCGGCGCGATCAGCCGCGCCCGGTCCATGAACCGTCCGCAGCGCGCCGGGTCCACGTCGCGCATGGCGGCGGCGTAGATGAGGCTATAGTAATGGAAGCCCCAGATGGTGTAGTAATCGCGCTTGGTCGGGTAGTCGAAATACCAGCCGTCTCCCACGTAATGGCTTTCCATCATATCCAGGTCCTCGGTCAGGCGACGCTCGTCCACCGGACGGCCGACCTTCAGAAACCCGATATTGACCAGGATGCGGAAATACCGCCAGTTGTTTTTCGGCATATCGTAACGGTTGATCTGGTCCAGCCAGGCGATCAGCCGGTCCTGCGCCGCGGGCGGCAGCCCGTGGTAAAACTGCTCCGGCGCAAAGCACAGCCCGGTGCCCAGGACCGCCATTTCCACCATGCGCTGGTCAGTATCGTGCAGGTCGCCCCAGTACTCCGGATGGTCCGGGTCCGTGCCGTGGATCAGCCCCTCCCGCCAGGCCTGCCAGAACGGCGCCGCCTCCGGGCAGCCGCCGATCAGCATGGGCGTGAGCGCCCACAGCACCCGGGAAAAGCCCTCCATGCCCGCCACGTCCTCCGGATAGTGCGCCGAGCCGGCGCCGACGATCATCCTGGCCTTGCCCGGCGTCAGGCAGTCCATCAGCGGCGTGATCATCGCCACGGCCGCGTCGACCATGTCCTGCCTGGTGCGCAGGGGGTTCTGTAATAATTCACGCATCGCTGTCCGCCCTCCCGAACGTAAAAATCGCCTGATGCTCCAGCGCCGGAGCGGATGTCAGGCACACGCGCCACAGACTGCCAGGAAAATTCCGCGCCATGCGGCTGTCCGTGACCGGGATCTCCTCCGCGGCGTACCGCAGCGGCGCCGGCCACGCCATCCGCACCCGGCCGCTCACCAGCCCGCCGGGCACAGGCCGCGGCGGCTGCCGGAGCATGAACACCCATGTCATGGGCGCTTCACGCGACAGCAGCGCATGATCGGTCAGTGTCAGCCCCTCCGGCGTCAGGCGCATCCCGCGCGCCAGCGAGCATACGCCCGCCCCGGCCGGATACGCCCCCGCGATGTCCAGCGACAGCCCATCCGGCAGGCAGCGCACGTCCCGCGCCGCGTACTGCGTGCCCGCCCGCTGCTCCTCCCCGCCGACCAGCGGGACGTTGTGATACGCGGAGCGCACATTCCACAGGGTATAGCGCTCGGATGAGAAGGTCTTCCCCGTATACACCATGTTCCCCGCGTCCACCAGCGCCGGCTCGGCGTCCGCATACAGCATCAGGCTGCCGACATCGTTATGGTTGTGGCTTTCGCCGTTGTGCCCGCCCTTGGCGCACAGCGTCCATGCGCCCCGGCGCACGACGCGCAGCTGCAGGTCCGGCAGCCACACGTCCCCGCGCGGGACAAAGTCCGCCGACCCGGCCGTCGGATGGAACAGCATCCGCAGCAGGCGTCCGAAATGCGGCACATCGTCCAGCTGCGCGCTGAGCGTGCCCCGCTCCCGCACCCCCAGCCCCACGAGCGCGGCGTCGCCCAGGCGTTCTCCGGCCAGCTGCAGGCGCTCGCCGGACAGGAGCGGTCGCGCGTCGCAGTCCGCGAAGTTGACGAACCAGCCGCCCTCCAGCGCCGCCCGGACAGGGAACATCAGGATATTGCGCACCTTGGGCTCCTGCCAGAAGGTCATCCGCCCGCCGGTGAGCGTTTCGAGCAGCTCCAGGCAGTCCAGCAGCGCGCCGCCGGCCATATTCCAGTATCCCGCGC
>CAMNEH010000079.1 GCA_946536315.1 uncultured Clostridia bacterium | reverse complement strand
CCGGTGTTGATGGCCATGTCCATCAGCTGCTTGATGCAGCGGTTCAGGCGCTCGTCATCATAGGAGATGCCATAGCTCGCCGCGAAGTTGCGGATATGCGTCTTGATCGCGTTGGCGACGATGATGGGGGTATCGGTGACCTGCTCGGACAGGCTGACCGTCGGATCGTAGAGGTTGGTCTGGTTGCCGACGATACTGCGCAGCTCGCCGTTCAGCTCGACCCCTGTCTTGGTGGTCAGCCCCATCTGCGCGGCGTAGCGGTACAGCCGGTCTGTTCCCTCGTCACCGTACAGGTATGAGCCGAGCGTATAAAAGAAATAATTGCAGGAGTTGGTCAGTCCCTGGACGATGGTCTGGTCACGGTGATTCTCGGGATGATTGGTCCAGCACGTAGGCGCTTCAGCTCTATTTCGGGTATACTTCATAAACGGCCCGCCATCACTGATCTCGGTGTACGGGGTGATCACGCCGTTGGTCAGCGCCGCCAGACCAGTGACCATTTTGAACGTGGATCCCGGCTCCGCGCGCGTCTGGATCGCATAGTTCATCAGCAGTCCGCGGGGATCGGCGACGATCGCGCGCGCGTCCTCCCCGCCGGCGATCATCGCGTTCAGGTCATAGGTGGGATACTGGGCCATGGCCAGGATCTTCCCGTTGTGGACGTCCATCACGATCAGCACGCCCTTTTCTGCGAGACGGACCGGGTCCTGTTCCCAATCGCGGATGTTGATTTTCTCTTTATTGGTTTCCAGCCAGTCGCCATCCTGCATTTTTGCTTCCTGTTCGTTGCGGATGTATTCGACATTCTCCTGGATCGCGCGCTCGGCGCGCTGCTGGTATGATGCGATCAGCGTCAGTTTGACGTTGTTGCCGTCCTTGGGCTCGGAGTAGCTGATCTGACGCGTAAGCTTACCATTACTGTCGCGCTCCATCACTCGCTGTCCCTGGCGGTCGGTGATGCAGGCAGTCAGCCAGTTTTCCTGGCTCTTTTCGATGCCGTCCAGGCCGACCTCGTCATTCAGGGCATAGCCGGCAGACTGATAGTTGTCGTAGTAGGAGGAGTAGCTCTGGATTTTGCCCGTATACCCGATGATCTGGGAGGCCAGCGTAGCGCGCGGATAAACGCGCTTTTCGCCGACTTCGATCGCGATTCCGGGCAGCAGGACGCTGCGCCCCTCGATTTCACCGACCGCGCTGAAGGAGACGTCCTTGGCGATCACCACAGGCAGGGAGTTGAAGATGCTCATCTGCATTTCCGAGTAGACGGCCATGACCTTGAGCATCGTGGCCTCATCCAGGTTCTCATCGATCTGGTAACGCGTTTTCAGCCGCTCCAGGCAGTCCTCCGCCGTCGGATACCGCGAGGCGGTCAGATAATGGTTGGACCGCCACTGGCTCATGCGGGTCGCCGTCGCCTCCTCGGAGATGCCTTTCCCGAAATTGAAGATCCATTCGTTGGTTTCAGGGTCCCGTTCGATCGGGAAGGTCACGGAAATATCGCTGTCGTACTTGTTCAGGATGCTGATCGTATCAAGAATCGCGTTGGTGAACGCCAGGTACTGCGAAGCGCTTGACTGCGAATTGTCGCGCTGGAAAGTGACGTTATAGATTTTCTCGCTCTTGGCGAGGATGACGCCTTCAGCGTCCGTGATCATACCGCGCGAGCCTTTCAGAACGATGGTCTTGTTCGCGCGCGTTCCCGCGCTCTCCTGATACGTTTCGCCGTTCTCGATCTGCAGCCGGTAGAGGCCGAACACCAGAAAAACGCCGCTCAGCAGGATACCGGCGGCGAACATCAGATAGCGCAGGTTCATGTTCGCGGCGCGTTCTTTTTTGACATGCTTGCGCTTCAAGCCCGATCACCTTCTATCTGGTACACGTTGACGCGTTTCCTGCCCAGCAGCTTCAGAAACGCCCTGTAAGGAAGCATCAGTATCACCGCGAGCGCCGCGGTATACACGCTGGAGCCGAGCGCGCGCAGAACGTGGCCGGTATCAAACCCGAAGTCCGAGATATAGCCATAAAACACCAGCACCGCGTTGTACATCAGCGCGGAGGTCAGCGCACAGAGCGGGATCCGCAGGTAAGGGTTCATGTTCTCGTCGCGACGGAAGAATTGAACGACGCGCTTGAAGAACGAAATGATTTTGCCGGTATAGAGCGCGCGGAAGCGTGTGGTTTCACGCTCCTGACGGTTGAACGCGACAGCCAGCTTACGGCGCTCCCGCTGACGGTCGGAAAGGTCTGCAAACCACTGCGCGCACAGCATCGTGATGATCGGATAGCTCAACAGATAGATAACCGGTACGCTGGCCAGCGTGCTTTCCATCAGAATGCCGATCACACAGCCCGCAAAGAAGGCGGCTTTTTTGCCGTAGCTGACGGTCAGGATCGCGATGCCGGCCCAGCAGGCGCTCGCGGTGACCGGCCCGATGTAGAAATGCCGCATCACGCAGGTATCCAGCAGGTAGCTGAGGATCGTCAGCGCGAACACGCGCAGCGGGCGGATCAGGAATTTCACTCGTCCTCCTCCTCCTCAAAGTGCAGCGAATCCATATCGAACGCAGGCACAGGCGTCGGCGAGGGCGTCGGTGTGGGTGACGGTGTGGGGCCATCCGGCGTCGGTGTCGTCCGATTGTATTCCAGGTTCGGCTCCGGCGAACGGGTGACGAACGAGATAGTGGGCTGCGGAGTATCTTCGGGTGGCGGAGGTGTTTCGGTCATTTCAGGCTCCGGTGTCGTTTCTCCCACAGGGATCGGCGTGGATACGCCACCCTCCTCGAAGCTGGTTCCGACGCCGGTGGCGAACTCAGGTATCGGCCGCGGGGTGGAAAGCGGCACCAGCGTGGAAGTCACCGTGGTTTCGCTCAGCATGGCCGTCTCGGCGTAAGACGGGATGTAGCGATAAATGATCACATACTCCAGGTGCTGGAAGTCCACGATCGGCTCGATCACCACGAACTGCTTGTTATCCTCCATGCCACGCGTGCTCTCGCGGACCTTCCCGATCGGGATACCCCTGGGGAAAGGCATGCCCACGCCGGAAGTCACGACCTCATCTCCCGTACGCGGCAGATGGTTTTCAGGCAGATAATACATGCGGCATAGCGCTTCTCCGGTCATGCCGTAAGTACCCTTCACCGACCCCTGGTCGCCGCTGGACGACATTTTCGCGGGGATCGTCGTATCGCTGTCGATCACGGTCGCCACCTTGCAGCTGGCATTCTGCACATCGTAGGTATACCCGACCAGACCGCCGCTGTAAACGACCGCCATATAATCCTGCACCCCGTCGCGCGTGCCCTTGTCCAGCTCCAGGGTGGAAAAAAAATTGCCCGTATCATGGCCGATCACCGTGGCGGCAATCGGGTGCATCGATTCGTTGCCGACGCTTTCCATCTGCAGATCGGCATACGCATTCAGGCGCGATTCGTACTCCGCAACGAGCATCGCGGTGTCCTGCAGCTCCTCCACCTTGATCAGCAGCTGCTCGTACTCATATTCGAGGTTGCTGCGGTACTTCATCGAGCGAAAATAGCCCGCGACCCAGTTGACCGCGCTGGAAACCGTCCGCTGAACGGGCGTCATGACACGCGAGATCAGCTGGCCGGGCCGGTCAAGGATCGGCTGATCAAAAAAGTTTCCCAGCAGCATGACCACGATGAGAAGCACCAAAAGGGAGCCTCCGCTCCAGATCACCAGTGAGCGGACAAAGCCACCCGACTGTTTTTTGGGGTTTCTCTTCTTACGTTCCTTCTTCGCCATAGCAGTTTATTCCTCGGCGTCGTCCCGGAGGAACGCGCTGCGGACGATCCTGCCGAGCAAATCGTAGTTTTCTGTCAGCTGCCCGACGCCGACGGCGGAGCATGACAGGGGATCCTTCGCCAGGTATACTGTCATTCCCAGCTCTGAAGCGATGTATTGATCCAGGCCGAACAGCAGCGCGCCGCCGCCCGTCAGATGAATGCCGTCGCGCATGATATCGCTGCACAGCTCCGGGGGCGTACGTTCCAGCACGAACTGGATCGCCGCGAGAATGGCGTCGCAGGTTGGCTTCAGCGCTTCATAAATCTTGGTGCTGGATATTTCTGCCGTCTGCGGCAGGTTGGTGATCAGATCCCGCCCGCGGATCAGCGCCTTGCGTTCTTCCTTCAGCGGCAGAGCTGCGCCCAGGTCCATCTTGACTTCCTCGGCGGTCCGGTCGCCGATCAGCATATTAAAGTCACGCTTGATGTAGGCAGCCACCGCTTCGTCCATTTTTTCGCCACCGATACGGACCGAGCGGGACACAACGATGCCCCCCAGGGAAATGACGGCGACCTCGGTCGTACCCCCACCGATATCCACTACCATGCTGCCGACCGGTTCAAACACGGGCAGGCCGGACCCCAGGGCCGCCGCAAAAGGCTTTTCGATCAGATTCAGGCCGTTCTTCCGTACGCCGGCATAGAGCGCCGCCTGGCGCACTGCCCGCCGCTCGATCGGCGACATGCGGCTGGGAATGGTCACGATCGCGCGCGGTTTGACCAGTCTGGAAACGCCGATCGCCTTCTTCATAAAAAAGTGCAGCAAATACTCCGCCATTTCAAAATCGCGGATCATACCATCCGTCAGCGGGCGCACCGCCGTCACATCTCCGGTAGTACGCCCGAGCAGCGCCCTGGCGTCCTCGCCGATCGCTTTGACGGTATGCTTACCCTGCGCGTTCACCACCAGGATGGTCGGCTCGTTGATCACGATGCCCTTGCGGCGTACGTGCACCAGTGTATTTGATGTGCCCAAATCTATTCCGATATCAGGCGCGATAATTGCCATAGTCCCTGCTTTCCATCCTCAGTTCTTCATTCATCGGTCATAGCGCTTGCTTGGTATTCCCGCATCATCTCTCGGACTGTGGCCAGCGGCAGCCCGATCACATTGGAGTAGCTGCCAGAAATCCGGTCGATAAAATATCCTGCCCGGCCCTGAATCGCATAGGCGCCGGCCTTGTCAAACGGTTCCCCTGTCGATATGTACGTGGCGATCTCGTCCTGTGTCATTTCCACAAAATGTACGTCTGTCACCGCGCAGCGGGTTACGGGAGAACCGTCCGGCCCGATCAGCGCGACGCCGGTATACACCTGGTGCCATCGCCCGCTCAGCAAACGCAGCATACGGCAGGCGTCGGAAGCGTCCTTCGGTTTGCCGAACACCTGCCCGTCCACGGCCACGACGGTATCCGCGCCGAGGATCATCCCATCCGGATATTGCGTCCTGACCGCATTGGCCTTGGCCAGCGCGTTTTGAAGGACCAGAGTCCGGGGATCGCCGGACTCCGCTTCCGGCACATGGGCGCTGCATACGGTCAGGTCAAAGCCGGCCTGAGTCAGCAGCTCACGCCTGCGCGGCGATTCCGACGCCAATACCAACGCCTGGTTCATACGGACCCCCATTTCAATATCCTTTGGGCTGTGGGCGGCCTGCGCCGTTCATCAGCCGCAGATGATTATAGCACAAAACAAGGCCGTCCGTATAGTCACCTGAAGAGATTTAACAAATGATGCCGCCGCCCAGGCAAACATCGCCATCGTACAGGACGGCGCTCTGCCCCGGCGTCACCGCGCGCTGCGGAGAATCGAAGATCAGGCGGAGGCGGCCGGAACGGTCCAGCTCGGCGGTGCATGGCTGGTCCGCCTGTCTGTAGCGCACCTTCGCGTTGAGACGGCAGGGTGTTTCCGCCGGCAGGTCATCCCTGACGAAGGTCACCTGCTCGCAGTCACATTCCCTGCGATAGAGCCGGGCGTCGTCCTCTCCCTGGACCACCACCAGGCGGTTATTCTTCAGGTCCTTCTCGATCACGAAATACCGTCGCCCGTCTCCGCCGCCGCCGATGCCCAGGCCGCGGCGCTGGCCCAGGGTGTAGTACATCAGGCCATCGTGCCGGCCGACGATGCTGCCGTCAGGCAGTACGATATCCCCCGGCTGCGCCGGCAGATAATTGGCCAGGAATTGCTTGAAGCGCCGCTCCCCGATGAAGCAAACGCCGGTCGAATCCTTCTTTTCACTGACCGGCAGGCCAGCCTCCCTGGCGATGGCGCGCACTTCTGCCTTCGTCATGCCGCCCACCGGGAAGATGCTCTGCCGCAGCTGCTCTGCCTTGAGCATATACAGAAAATAGCTCTGGTCCTTATTGGGGTCCTTGCCCTTCAGCAGGTCGCCCGATTCGTTCGTGCGCACAAAATGTCCTGTGGCCATCTTACCGGCCATGAGGCGTTTGGCATAGTCCAGAAACGCCTTGAATTTGATTTCACGGTTGCACAGCACGTCGGGATTCGGGGTGCGACCTGCGCGGTATTCGTTCAGGAATTCAGTGAAAACGCGGTCCCAGTACTCCCTGGCAAAGTTCACGGAAAAATACGGGATGTCGATCTGTTCGCAAACGCGCTGGACGTCCTTCCAGTCCTGTTCGGCTGTACAGACGCCGTTTTCGTCCTGCTCGTCCCAATTATTCATGAACACGCCGACCACATCGCAGCCCTGACGCTTCAGCAGCAGCGCAGCGACTGATGAATCGACGCCGCCTGACAGTCCCACGACGACTCTCATGCCCAAATCCCCTTCCCGATCAGGAACGTCGGCAGCCTGTTCTCGATCTCCTGCATCACCTGATCAGCGGACTGTCCGGCGTCGATCACCAAAAAACGCTGCGGCTCCTCCGCCGCGAGCCGGTCAAAGGCCTCGCCGGCCCGCTCGAAGAAATCCTGTTTTTCCCGTTCGATGCGGTCCGGCGCGGACGCGGAAAGACGGCGGCTGAGTGAGACTTCCGCCCCGAGGCGCAGATAAAGGGTGACATCCGGCATACACCGGCGCATGGCATCTGCGTTCATGGCTCGAACAGTCTCAGCACCGAGACCGCGTCCCAAGCCCTGATAGGCGATAGATGAATCGATATACCTGTCGGAGATGACGGCCTCCCCCCGTTTCAGCGCGGGCAGGATCACATCCGTCACATGCTGGCTGCGCGAGGCGGCATACAGCAGCGCCTCTGTCGTCGCGGTCATTTCCCTGTGCTCCGGGGAGAGCAGCAGATCGCGGATACGCTCAGAGATGGCGCAGCCGCCCGGCTCGCGCGTATGAACCACCCGGTAGCCACCATCTGTGAGCAGCCTTTCAAGATGATTCGCGACGGTCGTTTTACCGCAGCCGTCCAGGCCCTCCAGGGAGATCAGCAGTCCCCGCGGCTCAGGCGGCGCGCCCAGCAACAGTCGCCCCAAATCAGCCGGATCGTCCGCGAATTGGCACTTCATGTCGCCAAGCAGATCTGCTTCATCGCCAAACCCATACCGTACAAAGATGCCGTCGATGCCCGCGTCGCGAGCGCCAATGATATCGTCCGCAGTGTCCCCCACCATGACCGCGCTTCCGGGAAGATGCTGCCGGATGCGCGCGATCAGGTCCGCTTTGCGGTTGGTTGTCGCGCTCCTGACGGAGCCTTCGACCTGGTCAAACAGATGCAGGATACCGAAATGCGAGAGGATTTTGCAGGTAATATCCTTGGGCTTCCCGGTCGCAAGCGCCAGCGCTGTCCCCCCGCGCTTCAGCGCGATCAGCAGGTCCCGGATTCCCGGATACAGGCGGTTTTCAAGATATCCGGTCGTCTCAAACCGTTCGCAGTAGTATTGAACCGCCTGCTGCGCCTCCTCCGTGTTCATGCCGCAATGGTTTATAAAGCTCATCATGAGCGGCGGACCGATGAACGTTCGGAGGACCGCTGTCTCTGGAGCAGGCAATCCCATTCGGTCCAGCGCGTAACGGACCGATCCCAGGATGCCCCGACTGTTATCACTCAGCGTTCCGTCCAGATCGAAAATCACCGTATCAAACAAATGCCTTCACCTCTAAAAACGCCCTGTGCAGGATGATGCTTGCACAGAGCGTGAATTGTTCAGGATTTCCGCAGCGTCAGAATGACAAAGGCTCATTCCACCGCGATCAGGTAATAGTACAGCGGCTGTCCGCCGTTCTGAATGTCCACGTCACAGTCCGGATACTGTTCGGAGAACTCGTCCGCCAGCGCCTGAGCGTCCTCAGGGCTTGTTTCCGCGCCGTAATACAGCGTGATCAGGCTGTCCTCATCCGTGACGATCTCATTGGTCAGCTGGATCGCCACATCGTGGACATTGTCCCCCTTCTGTGTCACTTTGCCGTTGGCCAGACCGATGATATCCCCCTGCCGGATATGCAGGTCCTCAAACTCGCTGTCACGCACCGCATAGGTGATGGTGGCGGTACGGACCTTTTCCGAGGCCTCACGCATGCGCTCGGCGTTTTCCTCCGGGCTTAAGTCGGGCTGGAAAGCGACCGCCGCCGCGATCCCCATGGCCACATTTTTGGTCGGGATGACGATCACGCTGCACTGGGAAATCTCCGCAGCCTGCTGCGCGGCCAGAATGACGTTGCCGTTGTTTGGAAAAACGAATACGGTCTCTGCTCCGACCGATTCAACGGCCTTGGCCAGATCCTCGATGGACGGGTTCATCGTCTGTCCGCCCTCGACGATCGCGTCAATCCCGAGATCACGGAATATGGCGGAGAATCCTTCCCCCAGCGATACGGAAATCATGCCGTAGGGCTTCTTTTCCTTCGGGGCGTCAGCGTCCGCGGTGTTTTCCCCGGCCGTATCCGGCTCATTCTCCTCAACAGTGACCTTCAGGTTGAGCACCTGCAGATCCACTAGGTCACCCAGGATCTGCCCGTACTGCAGCGCTTTGCCGGGATCATTGGTCTGTACGCGCACATTGAGCGATTTGAGGTCCCCTTCGATGCTCAGGCAATCGCCGATCCGGTTCAGCTGGCGCTTGAGCAGATCGATGTCCGACTGCGCCGCCTTCTTGCTGATGTTCACGACCGTGTACTGCACGCCGTACATATAGGCGCTGTCAGCCCACTCGCTCTCTTTTTTCTGTTCCGAAGGATGATCCTGCGGGTGGTCCGATTCTTCGGTCAGCGCGACCGGTTCGCCGCGCAGAACGGCGGCATATCCGGAATATACGAGCATCAGTCCGCGGCCGCCGGCGTCGACGACACCCGCCTGCTTGAGCACCGGCAGCATGTCGGGCGTGCGCTGAAGGATGGCTTCGCCGCTCTCGAGAATGGTGGTGAACAGCGCGTCGTAATTGTCCGGCTCGCGCTCTGCCTGCTTGACCGCTTCTTCCGCGATGACGCGCGCGACCGTCAGGATAGTGCCTTCCTTGGGACGCATGACCGCCTTGTAGGCGGTTTCTGCGCCGCGCTTGAGCGCCGCCGCAAAGGCGGCCGGCGTAATCGCGTCAACGCCGTCCAGCGCTTTCGCAAAGCCGCGGTAGAGCTGGCTGGTGATCACGCCGCTGTTGCCGCGCGCGCCCCTGAGCGCGCCCTTGGCCAGGGCTGCCGCCGCTTCGCCTGCACTGACGTACTCCTTAGCATTGATCTCCTTCACCGCGGACGTCATGGTCAGGGTCATGTTCGTCCCTGTATCTCCGTCAGGCACGGGAAAAACGTTGAGCGCATCAACTTTTTCACGGTTTTTTTCCAGAAGGGCCGTTCCCGCGATGACCATTTCGCGCAGCAGCAGCCCATCGATTGTCTGTACTTCAATCATGTTACACGCGAATTCCTTCCACCGAAATATTGACGCCGCGCACTTTCACACCCGTCATGCTTTCCAGCTTGTATTTGACGACTTCAACGATCGTCTTGCAGACCTCCGCGACCGATACGCCGTACTCCACGACGATATACAGATCGACACTCAGCTGATCCTCTACCATCCGGATCTGCACGCCCTTGCTCAGATTTTCACGTCCGAGCCATTCCACGATCCCGTCCTTTGCGCGCTTGGATGACATCGCTACGATGCCGTAGCACTCGAGCACAGCGTATCCTACGACCTTTAACAGGACGTCCTCTGAAATAAAGATCGTGCCGACATCTGTTTTAATCTTACATTCCATGCTTCCGCCTCCAGTCATCAGGAAATGTGCAGTGACAGTATACACTCTTTTTCCTATTTACGCAACCTCATTTTTCACCGCTCAGCAAGGGGCCTGTTGACCGTTTTTTCATTCAGGAAGGTCTGCACCTCGCTGGCCTTGTAGTCCAGCCTGTCTTTGTTGGCGGCAATGACCGCCGCGACGCTGTTGACGTCATCGGCCCATTTGTCCACGTCCTTGCAGTCGAAGCCTGCTTCGATCAAGCTTTCCCTGATCTTCGCCTGGTCACTCTGTTTCCAGCTCCGCAGGCTGTACTTTGCGACCGATCTGCCTTCCAGCCCCTGCGTCAGCTGCTCTCCGTCCTCGTCGCTCTCCACCGTCAGCTTGCTGTCGGCGTCTCGCTCGGTACTCCGCTTCGGTGAAAAACTCTGCTTAACAGTTTGTACATTCTTTGTTATGCTTTCGATTACGTCGAAGGTATTTGCAGGCGCCCTGAATTGTTCTGGGCATGTCCCCAAAATATCTTCGGCGATTTTTTTATATGCATCGATTGTCGTGCCTGCGTTGGCTACCAAATCACCGTCGACAATAGACCCGATCAGCGTCGGCATCACGGTCCTGCCATAAATAGATTTTGTTTCCTGTAAGCTATACCCAGACTTACTGTTTTTTAAAGTCGGCAATATAATATAGTTCCCGTCATCATCTTTGAGATCAGTTACTATAACTTTGCCACGCGGTGATTCGATTACAGCAACGGGCGATTTTACTGCGTCCGGTACCTTAAGCATCGTTGCCCTGCCGATACCATGAGCTGACCTGCTATTGTCAGTCTTGATTAAGGAACTGCTGCGGCAAATCAGCCAGGATTTTAGTATCTTCAGGATTGACGTTTCTGATTATTTCGTTTATACTGGTTATTGAAGGCGCGGGAGTCGTGACCTCCAACGTTTCCGTTGGAGTAACGTCTATGATCGCGTCTTCTTTAATTGTTGCCACTATCCACTATATAGACCCTGTTATCATTATTTCCATAATGCTTAAGCCCAAATTTTACTGGCACTACTTTCCCCTTATATTTGAAAGCGCCAAGCAAAACAACGAAGTCCTCTATATTTGTTGTTTCATTTTTTGCATATCGATATTGGTCATCTCGTACCATGACAGGAACAGCATTTTTATATGTGTCTTCAAATACCGGCAAAAGCATAGCTAAACTGCCGACGTTTCCATCCTGCTTTTGCAGACTTTCATGAAGCGATTGCTTTGTAAATTCAGCATCAATGTTTAAATATTGATTACGTAAAACTGTACCCTTCGTTTTCCCTTTTGCATCAGGTATAAGCTTTAGCTCTCTTGCAATCGGCACTAATGCTGTTTCTACATCGCTATACCTCTTGCCGTTATAACTTAGAATTTCTCTCTCATTAACAGTACCATATACGTCAGTCGTTGTTACTTGTTTCCCGTTTAAAACCCGATATCGTTCCTGGTCATCCATTCCTTTCTTAACTTCGCCATCTTTGGTAACGTCGCTATCGCGCGCAATCAGACTATATTTCTTTCCGCTCTTCTCCTCTTCCTGACTGAACAGCCTCATATACTGCTCGGTATCCTCGGCCCTGGCGATCTCATTCACAAGCCCGCCCAGCAGGTTCAGCCCCTCGTTCACCGCGGGGCTGTTTTTGTCGTACCTGAGCCCGCTCATCCGCATCTCCGCGTTCGGCGTCGTCTTCTCGCCGCTGCGCACGCCCATCGCCGCGCCCATCACCCTGGACACGTTCTTTCCGTTGACTTCGTTCCCCGTCTCCCGCAGGATGTCCTTGGCCAGCTCCCGCGCCGCGTCCGTGATCTGCTCGCTGCTCGTCGCCCTGTTCACCGCGGCCGTATATTTCCGGGTCATGTCATGCCGCGCCCGCAGCGTCATGTCCCCGATCTTCATGCTCGTCGCGGACGCCTTCCGCTCATCCAGCTGCCGCATTTCCTCGAACGCCTCGGAAAGCAGCCGGTTCATCTGCTCCATGCTCCCCGCGGTCCGCTCCAGCATCCGCGCTTCCGGCGTCCGCGCCGTGTAGCTGCGCAGCATGTCCTGGATCCTCGCCTGCGCCTGGCGCGCCCAGTCCATCACGCGCTGCATCAGCGTCCGGTCTTCAACATACATCTGACGCACGATTTCCGGCGTCGTCACCACGTCGTACATGCTGTTGGCGATGATCTCTTCCTTCGCCGCCGTGCGGTTCAGCGCGATCCCACCCCGCGCGTACTGCGCGATCAGGCTGTCGATGCGCCGCTCCACGTCGAAGCCCGCCCCCGCCGCCCAGCGGTCGAACATCCGTTCGATCTGCTGCGCGCTCTTCGGCGCCATGTTCCTGACCATGTGATAGACCTCATGGCCCATCACCGTGAACGCGTGTGCAGTCGTTTTCCAAATGGCAATATCACAGTCTAAAAGTTTGCCATTCTTCAGTAAAAAATCAGACGCTTTAAGCCACCCTATCATATCCAAAACGCCGAAAGGCCCACGTTTCCGTGGGGCTTTCACAATTGATCATCTGGTGGAGTTCAAAAAAACTGGACGAACCCTTGAATGATGAGTTCGTCCAACGAAGCTGTGGTGGAGGTGAGGAGAATCGAACTCCTGTCCGAAGACTCGCTGATCAGATATTCTCCGAGCGCAGTGCGAGATTTGACATTCCCTCCGTCATCCGCCTACGCACCG
>CAMNEH010000078.1 GCA_946536315.1 uncultured Clostridia bacterium | reverse complement strand
GCTGCAGGCCGTCCACCTGGTCCATGCCCATGATGCTGCCGCCGCGCTTGCTCATGTCGCCCATGACGTCGCCCATGTACTCGTTGGGCACGAAGACCTCCACGTGGAGGATCGGCTCCAGCAGCACGGGAGAGGCATCCGCGCAGCCCTTCTTGTAGGCGATGCGGGCCGCTGTCTTGAAGGCCATTTCGGAAGAGTCGACGGGGTGATAGCTGCCGTCGTAGAGTTTGGCGTGCAGGCCGACCATCGGGTAGCCCGCGAGGACGCCCTTGACGATGTTCTCGCGCAGGCCCTTTTCGACCGAGGGGATGAAGTTGCGCGGGACGGCGCCGCCGACGACCGCGTCCTCGAATTCGAACTGGATATTGGTATCGCCGATGGGGGAGAACTCGATCCACACGTCGCCGAACTGGCCGTGACCGCCGGTCTGCTTCTTGTGGCGGCCCTGGACGGAAACGGTCTTGCGGATGGTTTCACGGTAGGGGATGCGCGGGTCGGTCAGCACGGCGTTGGCGCCGAACTTGGTCGCCAGCTTGTTGCGGATGACGTCCAGGTGCAGCTCGCCCTGGCCGGAGAGCAGCGTCTCGGTGGTTTCGGCGTTCTTCTCGACCTTCATGGAGGGATCCTCCTCCATCAGGCGGGCCAGGCCGGAGAAGACCTTGTCCTCCTCGCCCTGTTTGGCGGCGGAAACAGCCTTGGAGATGCAGGGTTCCGGATACTCGATCGACGCGAAGCGGATGGGGCTCGTCTGATCGCAGAGCGTGTCGCCGGAGGCGGTGAAGCTCAGCTTGGACAGGGCCGCCAGGTCGCCGGCGTAGACCGTGCCGGCCGGAGACTGCTTCTTGCCGCGCAGGAAATACAGGCCCGCGGCCTTTTCAGCCTTCTCGGCGTTGGCGTTATACAGCGCGGTGCCGCTGGTCAGCTTGCCGGAGCAGACGCGCACCAGGCTGAGCTTGCCCACGAACGGGTCGGCGATGGTCTTGAACACGAACGCGCTGAAGGGCTCATCCGCACTGCAGGCGCGCTCGATGGTCTCGTCGGTCTTCGGGTTGACCGCTTCGGCCACCACATGGGTGGGGGAGTGCATATAATTGGCGATGGTATTCATCAGGGTGGCGACGCCTACGCCAGTCAGGGCGGAAACGGGCACGACGGGCACGATGGAGCCGTCCTTCATGCCGGCGCGGAAGCCCTGCACGATCTCATCGTGGGTCAGCTCTTCGCCATCCAGATATTTCATCATCAGCTCGTCGTCCGCACCGGCGGCGGCCTCGGTCAGCTCGGCCATGGCGTTTTCGATGTCGGCGGACATGCTGGCGGGGACGGGCACTTCCTTCCAGGTTTTGCCGAAGCCCTCGAAGGCCTTGTTTTCAAGGATGTTGACCACGCCCTTAAAGCTCGCGCCGGAACCGATGGGCAGCACCAGCGGCACGATGCCGGTGGAGAACTTGTCGCGGAGCGATTCGAGCACTTTATTGTAATCGGCATTCTCGCGGTCCATCTGGTTGATGATGAACATGCGGCACACATTGGGCGTCTTGCCCGCGTTGGCCCACGCCTTTTCCGCGCCGACGCTCAGGCCGCTGACCGCGCCGACCACGATGCCGGCCGTCTCGACCACGCGCAGCGCCGCGATGGATTCGCCGATGAAATCAAAGTAGCCGGGCACGTCGATCACGTTGATCTTGTTGCCCTTCCATTCGATGGGCGCCAGCGAGGCGCTGATGGAAATACCGCGTTTGGTTTCTTCAGGGTCGTAGTCGGATACGGTCGAGCCGTCCTCCACCCTGCCCTGACGGTCAATCAGGCCGGCCGCGAAAAGCATCGCCTCCGTCAGCGTGGTCTTGCCTTCGCTGCCGTGCCCGAGCAGCGCGATGTTCCGGATGTTCTTGGTCACATAATCCGCCATAATCGATCATCTCCTGTTTTAATTAGTCGCCGGAATGAAAAGACGAAAGCTGTCTATCGGATGTATTCTACCAAACTATGCGTGAGAATGCAAGCTTTTTTCTGATGTTTTGCTATGGTCAACCGCCGCGGTTCATGGTATAATGCTTCTGCGCGGCGGGGATGAAGTCAGGCGCCCGCCGGTCAGGACAGGCCAGCCGACCCGGTCGTCCATGAGATCGGGATTTCCTGTCTGTACAGCAGTTATCCACTTGCAAAAAATGGCGTTTCATGATATTCTTGACCGGACAAAAATGACATGGGGGTGTGCGTATGAAAATCATGAAATCCGCCGAGGATTATCTCGAGGCCATGCTGATGATGCGGGAAAAGCACGGATACATCCGTTCGATCGATATCGCGACGGAACTGGGTGTGACCAAGCCCTCGGTCAGCTATGCCACCAAACGCCTCAGGGAGGCGGGCTATATCTCCATGGCGGAGGACGGGCACATCATGCTGAACCCCTCCGGCCTGGAGATCGCAGAGCGGATCTATGAGCGGCACCGGGTGCTGACGCAGCTGCTGACCGCGATCGGCGTCGACCAGAAGACGGCGCGGGAAGACGCCTGCAAGATCGAGCACGATCTGAGCGTCGAAACCTTCGACGCGATCAAGCGCTACATGAACAGCCACATGTGCGCCGAACAGCCGGCTCAGTGACCGGCATATAAAGAAAGGAAGGCCTTGCACGATGGAATGGAAAAACATGACGGAGCTCAGCGCGTTTGACGCGCTGAAGGCGCTCAGGAACCGCGTCAGCCTGAAAGACCGGATGAGCGGCGCCGAGGGCGCAGAACGCGTGGAAAAATACCGGGCGCCGATGGGCGGGGGACTGACGTACCACTACGCCGCCAAGCAAGTGGACGAGGCGGTGCTGGACGCGCTGCAGGCGCTGGCCGACCAGGCGCAGCTCACGGAAAAATATCAGGCCCTCCTGAACGGCGAGGTCATCAACACGGGCGAAAAACGCCGGGTGCTGCATCAGCTGACCCGCGGCCAGCAGGGCGCCCCCGTGATCGCCGACGGCGTGGACAAGCGCGCCTTCTATGTGGGCGAGCAGCAGAAAGCGGCGAAGTTCGCGCAGGACGTGCACGCGGGCCGCATCGTCAACGAGCAGGGCGAAACGTTCACGACCGCGGTGCAGATCGGCATCGGCGGCAGCGACCTGGGCCCCCGGGCGATGTACCTCGCGCTGGAGGGCTGGGCGCGGGCGGAGGGCTGCTTCAAAATGCAGGCGCGCTTCATCAGCAACGTCGATCCTGACGACGCTGCGGCCGTGCTGGGCGGCATCGACGTGTCGCGCGCGCTGTTCGTACTGGTGTCCAAGTCCGGCACGACGCTGGAAACGCTCACGAACGAAGCGTTTGTCAAGGACGCCCTGACCCGCGCGGGCCTGGACCCGGCGAAGCACATGGTGGCCGTGACCAGCGAAACCTCGCCCCTGGCCAGCAGCAGCGATTACCTGGCCGCGTTCTTCATGGACGATTATATCGGCGGGCGCTATTCCTCCACCTCCTGCGTGGGCGGCGTGATCCTGTCCCTGGCGTTCGGGCCGGACGTGTTCGCGCGCTTCCTGAACGGCGCTGCGGAAGAGGACGCGCTGGCCAGGAACGCGGACGTGCGGAAAAACGCCGCGATGCTGGACGCCCTGATCGGCGTGTACGAGCGCAACGTGCAGGGGTATCCGTGCACGGCGGTGCTGCCCTACTCGCAGGCGCTCAGCCGTTTCCCGGCGCACCTGCAGCAATTGGATATGGAGTCCAACGGCAAGTCGGTCAACCGCTTCGGCGCGCCGGTGGATTATCCGACGGGTCCGGTCATCTTCGGCGAGCCCGGCACCAACGGGCAGCATTCCTTCTATCAGCTGCTGCATCAGGGGACGGACATCGTGCCCATGCAGTTCGTCGGCTTCCGTCAGAACCAGCTCAGGACGGACGTCAATATCCAGGGCAGCACCAGCCAGCAGAAGCTGTGCGCCAACCTGGCCGCGCAGATCATGGCCTTCGCCTGCGGCAAGCAGGACGAAAACCCGAACAAGAGCTTCGCGGGCGGCCGGCCGTCCAGCGTGATCATCGGCGAACGCGTGACGCCGGAAGCGCTCGGCGCGCTGCTGGCGCACTTTGAAAACAAGGTGATGTTCCAGGGCTTCGTGTGGAACCTGAACAGCTTCGATCAGGAAGGCGTCCAGCTGGGCAAGGTGCTGGCCAAGCGCGTGCTCGCGCACGATACGGACGGCGCGCTCAAGGCCTTCAGCGACCTGATGGACATCTGAGACGGAAGGGAACCTTATGATCGATAGGGCGAAGCCGTCCGATATCCCGCGTATCCTGGCGCTGCTGACGCAGGTCAACATGGTGCATCACCGTGGCCGGCCCGACCTGTTCAAGGGGCCGACCACGAAGTATGCGCCTGATGAGCTGGCGGCCCTGCTCGCGGACGAAACTCGTCCGGTATATGTTTACCGGGACGCGGATGGCGAGGTGCTGGGCTACGCGTTCTGCCAGCTGAGCGAAACACGGGACGACCGGCTGATGCAGGACATGAAAACACTGTATATTGACGACCTCTGTGTGGACGAGGCGGCGCGCGGCCATGGCATCGGCACGCAGCTGTACCGGCACGTGCTTCAGGAAGCGTCGCGGCGGCAATGCTACCACGTCACCCTGAACGTATGGTGCCTGAACGCGCCGGCGATGAAGTTTTATGAGGCCTGCGGGCTCAAGCCGCAGAAGGTGGTCATGGAAACAATACTGAACGAGGAGCCGACATGCGTGGACTGCCAATGATACGCTCGCTCAGGGCGGCGGTCATGTTCAGCCTGCTGATGCTGCTGCCGCTGTTCCTGCTGAGATCGGATCCGGTCTCCTCGACCTACGGCATCATCCTGTGCGCGATGCTCGCGCCCGCGCTGCTGCCGATGACCGCGCTGTGGGGCGGATTGCTCCCCGCGGCGCTGGGCTTGGTGTCGGCGGTCCTCATGGCCTGGCTGCCGTTCGGACAGCAGGCGGGGCTGCTGATGATGCTGTTCCTGGCGCCGCCGGCCATCGCCTTCTTCGTGTGCGTCGCCCGGCGGATCCCGTTCTTCCATACCGCCACGGTCCTCGCCGCAGCGGAAATGCTGGGCGGCTTCGCGGTGCTGTTTATCCTGAACCGTCAGGCGGACGGCGAGCTCGCGCGCTCATTGGCCGAACGCTTCGGCCAGATGATCCGGGATTCCGGGATGCAGGACGAATGGCTGCTGGTCATGATGCAGAGCGGCCTGGCGCGGCTGGACCCCAGCCTGTACAGTCAGGCCACCGGTCTGCTGGGCGGGCTGAGCGCCATGGGCAGGGAGGAACTCATGCTGTCCCTGGTGTCCAACCTGACGGACATCCTGGGCCTGCTGCCCGCGCTGCTCGTGGTTTACAGCATCTGGCATAGTCTGGCCGGGTTGGGCATGGGCATCTATTTCGGCCGCCGCGCCATCATCCGCCAGGTGGTGGATACCCGCCGCCGCGACGTCATGCAGCGGCTCATCGAGCAGCGCAGGACCCGGCTGGAGCAGGGCCTGCCGCCCGAAGCGCCCGAAGGGGTGCGCCTGGAGGGCCGGGAAAAAATGCTGAGCGACCTGAGCCACGACTGCGAGGCTGCACTGGACGGCTTCCCCACGCTGCTGATGCCGCCGTTTTCGCTGTGGCATCTGCCGCGCAAAATCGGGCTGATGGCGGCGCTGCCGGGCCTGGGGTACGTGCTCGCGGCAGTCTCGCCGCAGGCGCAGCTGGTGGGCAACATGCTGGGCGGTGTGTTCTCCACACTGTACACCATCCAGGGCATCGCTGCGCTGGACTTTGTGATGGGGCGCGCGGGACGAAGGCTGGGCGTGCGAATGTTCCTGCTGGGCGTGATCGGCATGCTGTTTTCCCGCGTGTTTCTGTTCGTGGGTATTCTGGATCAAATTGCGAATTTCCGTAAGCTCCGTCCCCCGCTGGGTGCGTCCATGCGGGAAGACGGAAAGCTGTAGGCTGGGAGGGTATCAGCATGAAAGTGATTCTGTTGTGTGATGTCAAGGGCACCGGTAAAAAGGACGAGATCGTCAACGTCAGCGACGGGTACGCCCGCAACTTCCTCTTCCCGCGCGGCGCGGCGGTCGAGGCGACCCCCGGCGCGGCCAAGGAGCTTGAAAAGAAGCGCGCCGCGGAGCGCCAGCGCGAGGCGGAACGCAAGGCGACCGCCGAGCAGCAGGCGCGCGCCCTCAAGGACAAGGTGGTCCGGGTCGAAGCCAAGTGCGGCGAAAAGGGCCGCCTGTACGGGCGTGTGACGTCTCAGGAGATCGCCGAGGCGCTGGAAAAGCAGCACCAGGTGAAGGTGGACAAGCGCCGCATCGACCTCAAGGACCCCATCCGCGAGGCGGGGGACGTGAAGGTCGAGGTCTGGCTGTATCCCAATATCACCACCCGCATCATCGTGCGCGTGGTCGGCGTCAGCCAGTAACGCATGGACCCGCAGGTACAGGATTATTCTGCGGTCCCGCCGCAGAATACCGAAGCGGAACGCAGCGTGCTCGGCGCCCTGCTGCAGGATCCCGGCGCGGTCATCACCGCGATGGAGACGCTGAAGGCGGAAGACTTTTACGACCCCCGGCACCAGGTCATCTTTGAAGCCATCACGCGCCTCAACGGCATGAGCCGCGCCGTGGACCTGATCACGGTCGACGACGAGCTGCGCCGGGAAGGGCAGATCGAGGCCGTGGGCGGCACGGAGTACCTGGTCACGCTGGTGCAGGAGGTGCCCAGCACGGTCAACTGGACGCATTACGCGGACATCGTGCGGGAAAAAGCCGTCCTGCGCCGGCTGATCGGCGCGTCCAACGAAATCTCGCGCATGAGCTACCAGCAGCAGGAGCTGCTGCCGGATATCCTGAACCGCAGCGAAAAGCTGATCTTTGATATTGTCATGCGCCAGGGCACGGGCGCTGAACTGGAAGAGGGCCGCGCCATCCTGACCCGCACCTACGACGAGATCGGCCGCCTGGCCAAGCTCAAGGGCGGTATCTCTGGCGTGTCCAGCGGCCTCAGGGATCTGGACAGCCTGCTGACCGGCATGCACGGCGGCGAGCTGATTCTGATCGGCGCGCGCCCGTCCATGGGCAAAACGACCCTGGCCATCAACATCGCCACGAACGCGGCGCGCACCGGCAAGACCGTGGCGATTTTTTCGCTGGAAATGCCGCGGGAGCAGATCATGATGCGCATCCTCTGCTCCGAAGCGCGCGTGGATATGCAGTCCGTGCGCAGCGGCACCCTCAAGGAGAAGGACTGGGACCGCCTCTGCCTGGCGCTGCCGGGCGTGGCGCGCATGCCCATGTATATGGACGATACCGCCGGCATCTCCCCGGCGCAGCTGCGTTCGCGCTGCCGCCGGCTGATGATGGACCACGGGCTCGATCTGATCGTGATCGACTACCTGCAGCTGATGTCCGCGGACGGACGCAGCGAAAACCGCCAGCTGGAGGTCAGCGAGATCTCGCGCGGGCTCAAGGCCATCGCGCTCGAGCTGAAGGTGCCCCTGATCGCTTGCGCCCAGCTTTCCCGCGCGAATACGCAGCGCTCCGAAAAGCGGCCCATGCTGTCTGACCTGCGCGACTCCGGCTCCATTGAGCAGGATGCCGATGTGGTCATGTTTCTGCACCGGCCCAGCTATTATGACGACAAGGCGGATAAGAATACCGCCGAGCTGATCGTCGCCAAGCAGCGCAACGGTCCGCTGGACACGATCAAGCTGAGCTGGCTCCCGGAGTGCACAATGTTTACCGATCTGAAGTTAGTCAAGGAATAGGAGCAACCGTTTCATGGTGAATCAACCGACCATCGCCACGCTGCGCCGGGATGACCGTTTCATGGGCTTCCTGCTGGTGCGCATGGCGGAACAGCGCCAATCCAATAAAGGCGACAAGTACCTGGATATGACCCTGGGCGACGCGACCGGCGACCTGAACGCCAAGGTGTGGGACAGCAAGGCCGTGCCCCCGCAGGTGGGCAGCGTGATCAAGGTGCGCGCGACCGTGCAGGAATACAACGGCCGCCTTCAGCTCCGGGTCGAGCAGGTCCGCGCCGCTCAGCCGCAGGACGAGGTGGATATGTCCGCCCTGACCCTCTGCGCGCCGGAACCGCCCGAAGCCATGCTGAAAGAAATCCACGATACCATCGACCATATGCGCTCTGAGGACCTGCAGAAAATCCTGCGGGAAATGCTGAGCGCCTGCGGCGACAAGCTGATGTATTATCCGGCGGCCCAGCGCCTGCACCACGCGGAGCGCAGCGGACTGCTGCACCACACCGTGTCCATGCTGCGCACGGCCAAGGCCATCCTCCCGCTGTACCCCGTGCTGGACGCGGACCTGCTGCTGGCCGGCGTCATCGCGCACGACCTGAGCAAGACCGCTGAAATGCTGAGCGATGAAATGGGCAGCGTGAAGGACTACTCCACCGAAGGCCTCCTGCTGGGCCATCTGGTGCGCGGCGTCACGGAGGTCCGTCTGGCGGCCGACCGCGCCGGCGTCACGGGCGAGGCCGTGCTGCTGTTGCAGCACATGGTCATCTCCCACCACGGCGAGCCGGAATTCGGCAGCCCGCGTCCGCCAATGTTCCCTGAGGCGGAGGCGCTGCACATGATCGACGACCTGGACGCGAAAATGAATGAGATGGAGGGCGTGATGAAGCGCACCCCCGTCGGCGCGTTCAGCGAAAAAATCTGGTCGCTCGACCGCCGCCTCTACCACCCCAGCTATCCGGGCAGGGAGGATGACGCGGCCCAGCCGCTGCCGTTCGAGCCGGCGGCCTCCGCCGCCCCCAGGCGCGATGTCGGCAAAGCGTACGATGGGCTTTTGTAACATTTTCGAAAAGAAACTTGACGAAAAGCGTAATAATTGTTACAATTGTGTCATACTTTATCGTGGCGGCTTTGGCGGAAGTCCGTGGGAGCTGCGTATGTCGAGGAGGCGTGGAGTATGTGGAAAAAGCAGACAGCCATCGCGCTGCTGATCTGTCTGACGGCGGTGCTTCTGTGCGGGTGCGCGCAGGAGCAGACGACCTATCCCGAAGCGAACACGGCGCCGGTGGTCGCGCAGCAGCCCCAGCAGCCGGTGCGGCAGGTCGATGTGCTCGGCACGCCGACTGATCCGCCGGCCATCGTCGTCGATTTTCCCGACGACTATGATCCTGACCTGGAGGATGATGGGTCAGATGAGTACTACGAAGACGAGGAGCCTGAAGAAGACAGCACCGCCATGCTCCTGTCCTCCTACTCGAGCGTGAGCAGCCAGTACGCCGGCGCGACGCCCATCCCGCTGGATCCGGTGGACATGCCGACGCCGACGCCGAGGCCTGACCTGGAATTCCAGTATGAGACCTACGATACGGCGATGGGCTTCAGCTTTGAGGCGCCGGTCGGCTGGGAAGTGGACCAGGACGACGGTACGACCTTCATCATGCGAGATCCGGAGACGCGGGATAACGTCAACGCGACGTTCACCCTGACGTCTCAGAATGTCTCCTCCTCCTACCGCGCCAGCGAGCTGCGCACGGAGCTCAGCAATCAGCTGTCGCAGATCCAGCGCAACTATGTGGGCTGGCGCATCTGGACGGCGGACAGCCGACAGCTGCTGAAATCCGAGGGCGTCTATAACGCCTATCGCGGCGTCATGTATGATGAGACCATCGTCCGCGGCATCGTTCACGTCGCGCTGGTCGGCAACCGGGTGATCACCCTGTCCTTCTCTGCGCCGGGCTATTATAACAACAGCTATCAGCGGGTGTACAACCGCATCCGCAATACCATTCAGTAACGTCCTGGCCATCGTGACGCAGCGCCATTCAGACATGAATGGCGCTGCTCTTATGACGATGCCGGCGAAGCGGCAGAGAGCGGGCCGGATCAGTCCAATGGCCCCTTCTGCCGCCGGAACCGGAGAATGAGATCAGGAGAAAGCATCGGTATGTATCGCAGTCGTGTAGTGATTTGTGTTTGTCTGATTGCTGTGCTGCTGTCCGGCGTGGTGGGGAGCGCGGCCGCGGAGTATCGCACACTGCCGGAGCTTCTGCAGTTCAGGCAGCGCGCGGAGGCAAAGGATAACACGAAAACCAAGGTCACGGTCCGCCGCACGTATCCGGAAACGGCCAACGCCGGAGTCAACGCGGCCGTGGCCGAAATGGTCGACCGGCTGGCGGCGGAGGCGGAGACGAAGCTGCCCACGCGGGCCAAGCAGAGCGCGCTGGGGGACACGACGGCCACCGTGCGCGTGACAGGCACGCAGACCGCGTCCTTTCTGGTGCTGGCGCACGTGTCCGTCAACCGGGAGCAGATCTATGCCGCCTTTGAAACGGCGGTGTTCAACCTGCAGACCGGGGACAGGCTGACACTGGACGACCTGTTTGACGAAACGGCGGATGACGTCATCCGCGAGGCGGTGCGCGAGCAGCTGACCGCCTATTTTGCGGAGGAGACGCCGGATGAAGCGGCGCTCGGCGCGCTCGCGGACGGGATCCGCGAGGCGCCGTTTACCCTGTCCCCGGCGTATCTGATCCTGCACTATCCGGCGTCCGCTTTGTATCAGGACAAGGTCACGCTGATGCACGTGAAGGTGCCCTATCGGCTGCTGACGGCGTCCATGACGGATTATGCGGTCCGGGAGCTGGACAACAGCGCCTACCGCCTGGCGGCGCTGACCTTTGACGACGGACCGGGGCGCGGCGTGACCACGAGCATCCTGAATACGTTAGCCGAATGGTGCGCGGTGGGCACCTTCTTTAACGTGGGCAAGCCCATGCGCAACGGCCATGACTATGTCGCCTGGGAGCACGACGCCGGGCATGCCGTACAGAGCCATACCTACAACCATACGGACAAGCTGACCGACAAGGCGACCATGTTCAAGGAAAAGGAGCGCTTCGCGAGAGAGCAGTCCGCGATCATCGGCATTCCGCCCACCTACATGCGCGCGCCGGGCGGCATCGACAAGCTGTACTGCGATTACGGCATCGGCATGCCGATCATCCGCTGGTCCACGCTGACCGGCGACGCCTCCGAAAGCAAAAATGTGGATTATGTGGCGAACATGGTGCATACGCTGAAGGATTCGTCGATCATCCTGATGCACAATATCCGCTGGACGAGCGTCCGCGCGGCGAGCACCGTGCTCAACCGCCTGTATGAGCGCGGGTATATGTTTGTGACCGTGGACGAGCTGTTTGAGATCCGCGGCATTCAGATGGAAGAGAACGTGGTTTATTACGGCGACGAAGCCGACCGACAGGAGTGAAGACACATGCAGCAGTACAACGCAGACAGCATCAAGGTGCTGGAGGGGCTCGAGGCGGTCCGCGTCCGCCCGGGCATGTATATCGCCTCCACAGGCAGCCGCGGGCTGCACCACCTGCTGTGGGAGATCGTGGATAACGCGGTGGACGAGGCCATGGGCGGCTTCGCGACGGAGGTCAGCGTCACGCTGCACCAGGACGGCTCCGCATCTGTGTGGGACAACGGCCGCGGCATGCCGGTAGACATCAATCAGGCCACCGGCGTCTCGGGCGTTGAGCTGATTTTCACCCGGCTTCACGCCGGCGGTAAGTTCGGTAACGATAACTACAAGTACTCCGGCGGCCTGCACGGGGTTGGCGCGTCGGTGGTTAACGCGCTTTCACGCTGGCTGACGGTGGACGTGTACCGCGATTTTTCGCACTGGCAGATGAAGTTTGCGTCCCAGGAGGACGGGGACGGGCACGTGACGGCCGGTGAGGTCGTGCTGCCGCTGACGCGGATCGGCAACGCGCGCAAGCGCGGCACGCTGGTCCGGTTTCTGCCGGACGACCGCATCTTTGAAACGACGGAGCTGCAGTACGAAACGGTTCGCCGCCGCATCCAGGAGCTCGCGTATTTGAACAAGGGCATCCGCATGACGCTCACCGATGAACGCCGGAAGGAGGCGGACGGCCGCGAGGTCACCTACTGCTATGAGGGCGGCATCGCGGATTACGTGCGCTACCTGAACAGTGACAAGACGCCCGCCCATGCCGAGCCTATCGTACTCGAGGGCGCGCAGAACGATGTCAGGGTGTCCATGGCGCTGCAGTACACGGACAGCTATACGGAATCTTTCTTCAGCTATGTCAACAATATCCCCACTGCCGAGGGCGGCACGCACGAGCAGGGCGCGAAAGCGGCGATGACCAAGGCGCTCAATGATTTCGCGCGGCGCATCGGCGCGCTCAAGGATAAGGACGTCAACCTGAGCGGCGACGACTTCCGCGAGGGATTGACCTGCGTGCTGCTCGTCATGGTCCGCAACCCGCAGTTCGAGGGCCAGACCAAGGGACGCCTGGGCAATACCGAGGTGCGCCCGGCGGTGGAGGCAATCGTGCTGGAGCAGCTGACCCTTTACCTGGAAAACCTGAAGCACCAGGACATCGGGAAAATGATCGTGGAAAAGGCGCAGAAATCGGCCAAGGTCCGGGAGGCCGCGCGCAAGGCGCGCGACATCGCGCGTACAAAGAACGAGCTGGAGGCCGCGCCGCTGGTGGGCAAGCTGTCCGCGTGTACGGGCCGCAACGCCGAGGACAACGAGCTGTTCATCGTGGAGGGCGATTCCGCCGGCGGCTCCGCCAAGCAGGGCCGTGACCGCCGCTTCCAGGCCATCCTGCCCCTGCGCGGCAAGCCCCTGAACGTTGAAAAAAAGCGCCTGGACGCCGTCCTGGCCAACGAGGAGTTCCGCTCCCTGATCA
>CAMNEH010000077.1 GCA_946536315.1 uncultured Clostridia bacterium | reverse complement strand
GGCGGAGAATCAGCTGACCCTGTTCTCCACGCTGAACCTGCACATCTTCCAGACCTATTACGGCGGCCTGCGCCGCAGCGCGGACGGCAGCCAGTGGATGTACGGCGACGTGGACCTGGTCAAGCAGTTCATCGAAGGCGGCCAGGGCCTGAAGGAGTGGCTGGAAGCCCAGGGTTCCCTGTTTGCCGAGGACACCCAGCCCACCCTGATCGGCGCGCTGTGGTATCGTGAAAACGAGTACAAGGGCGCGAACGTGGATACGGATGGCGACGGCGAGACCGAGTTCTACGCCGATCGCTGGGGCAGCTACTTCATGGCGCCCATGACGACCATGCTCAAGGCGAACGAGCAGAACCAGATCATGAAGCGCACCACCGCGGAAAGCCTGATCACGGACGAAAACGGCCGGGTGACTGGCGTCAACGCCGTGCGCTATGACGGCACCAAGGTCACCGCGCACGCCACCAAGGGCGTCATCCTGGCCACCGGCGGCTACGCGGCCAATATCCCCATGGTGCTCGAGAACAACGTGTACTGGTCCACGGAATACCTGACCAGCGCCACCAAGACCACCAACCGCTCCAGCCTGCAGGGCGACGGTATCGCCATGGCAAAGGCTGTGGGCGCGGATGTGACCGGCCTGGGCTTCACCCAGCTGATGCCCATTTCCTGGGTGGATAACGGCAACCTGGCGTTCGGCGGCGGCAACTACGCCTGCTGGATCAATCCCACCACTGGCAAACGGTTCGTGGACGAGGGCTCCGAGCGCGACGTGCTGTCCCTGGCGGAATTCCGCAACGGCATGACCGTCAACGGCACGCCCGGCGTCTTCCTGGAAATCTACAACGCCACCGAGCGCATTCCCGGCCCGCCCTCCGCGCAGCTGGCGGCGGAAGACTATGAAGGCCGCTACTATCATGTGAAGGGCACCGTCGAAGCCTTCACCGAGCTGTTTGCCCGTCCCGAAATGAGCGGCGTGACCATCGACGCGGCCACCGTGCTGGAAACCGTCAAGGCCTATGACCAGGCTGTGATGGGCCGGGGCGAGTTCCCCGATGTGGGCAAGGCCATCGCGTCCCGCTGCATCGGCAACGTCGACAAGGATGAGAGCGGCAACTACCTGCCCGACACCTACGACCTGGAAGGCGCGGACCTGATCGTCCGCCTGATGGCCCCCTCCACGCACCACACGATGGGCGGCGTCAAGGTCGATGTCAACCGCCATGTCCTCAACGCCGCGGGCGAGGCCATTCCCGGCCTGTACGCCGCGGGCGAAGTGACCGGCGGTATCCACGGCGGCAACCGCCTGGGCGGCAACGCGATCGTCGAGATTTTCGTCTCCGGCCGCACCGCTGCGCAGGCTGTCAGCGCGGACAACAAGTAATATAAACACAGCCAAGTAACCACAGCGGGGCCCGGCACATGGCCGGACCCCGCTGTATTTATGCGCAGGGCAAGGCACGTCAGTCCGTGAGCGCCAGAGGCGGAGATGTTCATTCTCAGGTGAAAAAAGATTGACAATATGATGTCAGATTTCTTCCGGATCTGCGTCTAATACAGTGAAAGGAGGTTGAGAGCCGGATGCAGCCCGATTCTTTTGATCAGATCTATCAAAACTACTTCGAGTCCGTTTATCGTTATGCGCTCTCACTCTCCGGGAATCCGCAGATTGCCGAAGAGATCTCCCAGGAGACCTTTTTTAAGGCCATGCGAAGGCTGGACCAGTTCCAGGGGAAAAGCAGCCTGAAAAGCTGGCTCTGCGCCATTGCCAAGAACCTGTGGCTTTCAGAGCAGAGAAAGAGGAAGGATCAGCCGATCGATGACGCCCTGCCGCTTCCGGATCTGTCCATCGGGCCGGAGGAAGCGCTCGTGCGTCAGGATGAAAGCATGCGCATCCACCGGCTGCTCCATCACCTGGATGAGCCCTACCGGGAAGTATTCACGCTCCGGGCTTTGGGACAGCTGAGCTTCCGGGATATCGGGGACCTCTTCGGCAAATCGGAAAACTGGGCTTGTGTGGTCTATCACAGGGCCCGCGACAAGATCAGGAAGAGAATGGGGGAATGATCATGAAACTGCCCTGCGCTGTGACACGTGATTTGCTGCCGCTGTATACTGAAAACATGGTCGAGCAGGAAACGAAGGAGCTGATCAAAGCGCATTTGGCCGAATGCGACGATTGCCAAAGAAAACTGTCTGAACTGAAAAAGCCAACGGAAATCCCCGTTGAGACAGCAAAACCGCTTCAGAATCTGAAAAAACAGCTGCGGAAAAAGCGCTTGTTGGCCGCCGCGCTGGCCGCGCTCTGTGTCTTTATTGGCGTATACACCTATTTCTTTCGCATCATCGACATTCGAATGCTTCCCTGGCAGGACGGCCTGGTCGAGGTCGTACGGGTCGAGAGGGATCAGACCGAAGCGATAGCCGCCGCTGAATCTGATACGAATACGGGGGACGCCGTTGCTCCCGCGCCAACGCTGGCGCCTGCTGCTGCCCAGCATGCCGGTGAAGCGCTCGTCCTCAAAGTGAACGGCATAGTCAATGGGGTCGATGAGCATATCGTGGAGGATGACGACGGCACACAGACCCTGATCTTTCAGGCGCTGAGCACCAATCAGCATTCCGGTGGTCTGGCGCAGTCGTATTATGAATACACCATCATCCCCGTGCCTGACCGGGTGATATATGGGCTTCAGCAGCCGCAGAAACTGCTGTGGGGCAAGCCAATCAATGGCGGTGTGGAAATCCTGCCGCGACTGGCGCTGGCCTATTATCTGCTAATCGCACTCATAGCTGCCGGCGTGTGCGGACTGATATGGTTCTTCTTACGGAAGCGGAAATACAGCCCGATGCTGCGTCAGCTGTTCTTTGCGCCGGTTTCCTATCTCCTGTCGCACCTCCTGCTGAAAGGCCTCAAGACAACGAGCTTCTTTATGGAGCGGGACTTCCTCAGTATTTTCATCGTTGCGCTGGCGGTTTACGCGCTGCTGACCATTGCCTGGCAGATGTTCCTCGCGCGAAGAAAAGAAGCATAACGATACACTCCCACAGGGCTCATGCGCTGTGGGAGTGTACGTGTGACGGGAGAGCCGGGCTATGACTCCTGATCCCCGCGCCCGACGGTAACACGCACCATGCGCTCGTAAAGGGGAGCGGGCAGGATGGACCGGTAGAGGTCCTCGTACAGCGCCGCGGCGGCGCGGGGCGAATGAGCGCTATGCACCGGCAACTCCAGCAATACATAATCGGCGCCGAACACCTTCGCGCGCACGCTGGTCTCTCTCAGGCCGTTGCGCAGGTAAAAATGCTGACGGCGCTCGCGGATGGTCCGTTCCGCCCCGGGTTCAGCAGCGGCAGGATCGTCCACCTCCAGCAGAACGCTGTCGGCGCTTTGCAGGCATCCGGCGGAGAGAGCCTGCAGGCATACGCTGCCGATGCCTGTCCCGCGCAGGTCTTCGCGCACGGCAAAATAATCAAACAGCCAGTCCTGTCGGCCGTCGCGGTTCAGAATGACAAAGAACGCATAGGCGAGGATCTCGCCGCCGTCCCGCAGCCCGAGGCACCGATAAGCGCCGCGGCGGAGAGCGGCCTGAATCCTGCCCAGGGATTTTCGTTCATTCCGCGGGAAGTCCTTCACCATCCGATGGTGATAGATTTCCCGTATTTCCTCGGCATTCAGCGTATCAATGTTCATCGCGGCGTGGCCCTGCGGCGCATGGCGGTCGTTCCGGGCTTCCTTTCACAGCTTTTTCTCAAACGTGTGGCCGCACTTGGGACAGGTGAAGGCGCGCTGACCGCCGCCGCGGCGGGAACGAAGGACAGTGTGGCACTTCGGACAGTGAAAGTATTTATATTCCTTGCGGTTCTGAAAGCGCAGCTTATACTGGCCGGGCTTCTGCTTCAGAGAATACCAGAGCTCGAGAAAGCGCTGGTTTTCCTTCGCACGGGCGACCCTGTTGCGGGAAAAGATGCGGAAGATCGCCCACAGGTACAGCGCCAGCGCCAGGAAAACCAGTATATTCGAACGCAGAAACAGGTTCACCACGTACAGGGCGAGACCGGTCCAGAGCTGCGCCCGGGTCAGCGCGTCCGCGCCATAGCGGCCCTGCATGAACTGGCGGAACCACATTTGCACACGATACCAGAAATACATGATGACAAACTCCTTGATTGGCTCAGCAGCACCGACCGCACCGGAAACAGTTGCAGAACAGGTTGACGGCGATGCAGGTCAGGAAAGGGTTTCTGCACATCCCGACATTGGGATAACCGTAGCGGGTGCCCTGCTGCTGATAGGTACGGGCGGGACTGCTCAATTGGTCGTACAGGGCACGGTACTGGCTGTTGCCGGGCTCCATCTGCGCGGCAGTGCGGGCATAGTTGACGGCGGTCAGGCGGTTGCCCAGCCCTATGTTGGCCATCGCGGCGAGGTAGTTCCACATCGCGTTCTGCTCGGGGATTTGGTGCAGCACCTGCAGCGCGTCATAGTACCGGCGGGTGGAAATATAATCGAACGCCGCCTGGAACTGCTGGTCGAAATGGCCGTTGCCCTGCGGGCGGTAATCATACTGCCAGGTGTCGTAGCGGCTGTTCTGATAACCCGAGGACGAAGCCTGATACCAGGTGCCGCCGCCCTTTTTGATACGCATGGCCTCGGTATACGCCTCGTTGATTTCCTTCATTTTTGCTTCCGCGGTGGCGGAGTTGGGATGGAGGTCCGGGTGGTATTTTTTGGCCAGTGTCCGATAAGCGGTCTTGATTTCTTCCTCGGTGGCCTGGGGAGAGACGCCCAGCACCTGGAACGGATCGCTGATCATGCCTGTTTCTCCTTTTTCGTGGATTGCGCGTACAGCTGTTCAAACCGTACCCAGATGCCGCTGTACAGAACGTTCCTGATCAGCCCGATATCCTGCATCAGCGGCAGACTGTCGACCGCCTCGGCGGCCTGCGCCGCGATCAGCGTCAGCGTTTCGCGCATGCCTTCGAAATAATCCGGCTGCGCGTGGCGCTCCTTGAGCGGATTGAACTGGCGTTTCCGCTGGTCGCGCTCAAAATCGTCCATGGCGTCGACCAGGTAGATAAAGCTGCCCAGCGATTCGCCGGTGCACTGCAGGGCTTCGGCCCAGGCATCGTTTTTCCAGCGGAATACCTCGCCCAGAATTTTCCCGGACAGCTGGCAGAGCTTGTCCAGCTCGATCACAGGCTGGGCCTCGAGTACCTGAATGCGCTCCATGGCCGCTTCGATCGCCCGGCATTTGTCCGGATAGATCTGGACCAGGCGGTCGTAATGCGGCCTGAGGCGCCGGATCAGCAGCGCGGCGTTGGCAGAGTGCTCGTCGCGCAGGTGGTCCTGCTGCACGTACCAGCTGAGCAGGATATTCATGTCCGCAGCATACTGCAGCGCCGTGCTTTTCAGGTACGGCTGCTTCCGGAGCGGGTGCACGGGGCACAGCCCGGCGTTCTCCAGCTCGGAAGGCTCGTACAGCGAGCTGAGCAGCATGCCCAGAAACGTCATATCGTTGCTGAGCGTCATGCGGGCCAGCGAGCCGTATTTCTCATTCAGCGCCCGGCACAGCCCGCAGTAATAGGTCCGGTACCGGGTGCGCTGCGCCTCGTCCAGCAGCTCATTGTTGACAGTAATGTATCCAAACATCGGCGGGTGACAGCCTCCGGAAGAAATGAAATCATCCCGAATGACAGATGGCCGGAAAATCCTCCGGCCATGATATTATATCTGATTTGATGTGGTATTTCAATTTTTTCCCATGGAAAACTCTGACAGAAATACGGCAAAACGGTGAATGGTCAAATCTCCGCCAGCACCTGCGCGATGGGATCGCGGATGATCAGGGTCGCCAGGTCATCCCTCGGGGTCGGATCGCGGTTGATCAGGACGATCTCGCTGCCCCGGTAATAGTTGATGAAGCTGGCCGCCGGATAGACCGCCAGCGAGGTGCCGCCGATGATCAGCAGGTCGGCGCGGGAAATACTGGTGACCGCGTCGCGGACCGTCCGGTCGTCGAGGCCTTCCTCGTACAGGACGACGTCCGGCTTGATGATGCCGCCGCAGTCGCAGCGCGGGACGCCGGAGGAGCGCAGCATGGCGTTCAGATCGTACGGCTTCCCGCAGGACATGCAGTGATTCCGCAGCACGCTGCCGTGCAGCTCGCATACGTGCCGGCTGCCGGCCTTCTGGTGCAGGCCGTCGATGTTTTGCGTGACCACGGCTGACAGCCGTCCCTCCGCCTCCCACTGCGCCAGCCGCCGGTGAGCGGCGTTGGGCTGCGCGTCCGGGTAGAGCATTTTCTGGCGGTAGAAGCGGAAAAACTCCTCCGGGTGCGCCATAAAGTAGTGGTGGGACAGGATTTCCTCAGGGGGATCGCTGTACTGCTGATGATACAGGCCGTCCACGCTGCGAAAGTCAGGGATCCCGCTTTCGGTGGAAACGCCCGCGCCGCCGAAGAACACCATGCGCTTCGCGCGCCGGGTCAGCTCGCGCAGGCGGCCGACGCCCTCGGTGTCCATGCTCACGCCTCCGCGTCGCCGACGATCTGAATGCCCGCGCTGGCGCCGATCCGCGACGCGCCGGCTTCGATCATGGCCATGGCTTCCTGGTAGGTGTGAATGCCGCCGGCGGCCTTCACGCGCATATGCGCCGGCACGCTCGCCTTCATCAGGGCCACGTCCTCCGCCTTCGCGCCGGCCGGTCCGAAGCCCGTGCTGGTCTTGACAAAGTCTGCGCCCGCTTCGCTGGCGGCCTTGCTCGCGCGGGCGATTTCGTCCGGGGTCAGGTAACAGGTCTCAATGATCACCTTGACCAGCCGGCCGGCCGCGGCGTTCACCACCGCGCGGATATCGTTGGTGACGGTGTCCCAGTCGCCGTCCTTCGCCGCGCCGATGTTGATGACCATGTCGATCTCCTCCGCGCCGTTCAGTACCGCATTCATCGTCTCAAACGCCTTGACCTCGCTGGTGTTCGCGCCGAGCGGGAAGCCGACGACGGTGCATACCTTGACGCCGGAGCCGGCCAGCAGCCCGGCAGCCAGGCGGACCTGCACGGGATTCACGCAGACGGAAGCAAAGTGATATTCCTTCGCCTCGGCGCAGAGCTTCTCGATCTGCGCTCTGGTCGCGTTCGGCTTGAGCAGAGTATGGTCGATCATGGCGGCGATTTCCTGTTTTTTCATGCTGATGTCCTCCTGTTTGACATGATGTGAGCTCATAGGGATCGATGCATATTATACCCGCGCGGCGCGTGTTTGTCGAGGGTGATTTGCGGTCCTCAGGCCTTCAGATGAATGACGCCGTCGCGGCACGCGGCCAGCAGGTCGGTCAGGTCGCGGATGCGCTCGGCCAGCTCCCGCCCGTAGTCCGTGTCGCGGACATAGCGGCGCTTGGGATACACGGTGAACTCGAAGGACTGTGAATGGATGTCCTGCCCGGATTCCTGCGCTTCGCGGAGGGAGGTGAACGGCTGGTGCGACATCAGGCGCATGCCGTGGCTGTTCGCAATCAGGGTATAGCCGGCGATGCCGGTGGTCTTCTGGTACGCCCTGCAGAACCCGCCGTCGATCACGATCAGCCGCCCGCCGGCCTTGAGCGGGCTTTCGCCGTGCGTCACGCGGATGGGCGTGTGCCCGTTGATGATGTGCGCAAACGGGTCGTCGAGGCCAAACTCCCGGAGGATGCTCAGGCAGCGGTCCTCGTCGTTGTACCAGACGTAGTAGGGGTTGCGCGGCTCCTCCCAGGCAGCGGGGTCTGGGACAAAGGCGCGCTCGAAGGTCTTCACCTCGCGCCCGCAGACGGGGGAATCCTTGCCGCACCAGAGGTACCACATGAAGTCCAGCGCCTGCCGGTCGCGGGTGTAAAACGCGCGGCGCACCATCTGGTCGGCGTAGTCCATCAGCGCTTTTCCGCTCAGGGCCAGGCCGTGGATCCGCACGGTCAGGAATTCTCCGTCGGACGTGAGCGGGATGCAGCCGTGGAACATCAGGTTGCCGTTGAATACCCGGTACATCCAGCCGCGGCGGTATAAAAAGCTGATGTGTTCGCGCAGGCGGATGCTGTGTGTGAATGCGTGGCGGAGCTCCTGTGTGACCTGCTCCTCCTCCGGACTGAGCGCGTATGGCGCCTCCGGGCGCACCGTCGGGCAGGGCAGCGGCCTGAGCGGCCACTGAACGCCGCCGATCTCGACGGTGCCGCGGGCGAAGTCCGCCTTGTCCAGCAGCTTGCGTGCTTCCATGCCGAAGTCCGGGTTCCGGTCGATCAGCTGGCCCTCCAGCTTGAACAGCACGATGTTGATAAACTGCATCACGGCCGCGTCCGCGTCCAGCCCGGGATAGATGGCCTGCGCGGCCATGATCAGGGTGCGCAGCGGGATGCCGTAGCCGCGCTCCAGGATCACGGTGTTGCCGTGCGCCAGGGAATTGCGGAGCACGCCGAATATGCACACCTCGCTGCCGGACGCCGCGCCCATCCACAGAATGTCGTGGTTGCCCCACTCGATGTCCACGGACCGGTGCCGCATCAGGATGTCCATCACACTGTCGGCGCGGGGGCCGCGGTCGAAGATGTCCCCGACGACGTGCAGCCGGTCCACGGCCAGACGCTTGATCAGTTCGGACAGGGCGATCAGCAGTCCGTCCACGCTGCCGGTGCGGATCACGGTATCGACGATGGTGTCGTGGTATTTCAGGCGGTTCTGCTCCTGCTCCGTCTGCGTCAGGCCCTCGTCGTCCTGAAAGTGCATCAGCTCGTCGATCAGGAACAGCCATTCCTCGGGCATCTCCCGGCGCACCTTTTCGCGCGTGTACTTGCTGGACAGCATTTTGGCGAGGTAGACCAGGCGGACAGTCTGCAGGCGATACCAGGCGTCCAGCCCGTCCGGGCGCTGCTGGCGGCGGCGCAGCGTGGCCTGGGGATAGTAGATCAGCGTGCAAAGCTCGTCCGCCTCGGTCTGGGTCAGCTGCCCGCCGAGCCACAGCGCCACCTTTTCGCGGATGACGCCGGAGCAGTTGTTCATGATATGGCAGAACGCCTCGTACTCGCCGTGAATGTCGCTCATGAAATGCTCGGTGCCCTTGGGCAGGCTCAGCTGCGCGCTCAGCCGCGCGATTTCGGTATACAGCGCCTCGACGGAGGGATAGCGCTCGCCCAGGAGCCGCAGGTATTTGAGTCGTTCTTCTGTCATGTTCTCCTCACGTTTCCGGGCCGCCAGCCCTGTCTGTGCCGCGCGGGGGGATGCTGTCCGCCGCGCCGGTCTCTGTCGATCCGCAGGCCTCTCCGCCCGCATATCCTTTGAAGCCATGATGCCGCATTCAGCTTTCATCATCCGCCGCCCAAGGACAGAAATGAATCACGGACGGATCGATCTGCCGGACGTCCGGCGAGCCGGTTCGCACCATCATGGCTTTGATTTCATCCGTCATTTCACGGATCCTGGCGGCCATCGCCTCCGGCCCGCCCGTTTCCAGCGGCGGTATCAGCGCCCGGCCCACGGATACAAAATCCGCCCCCAGCGCCAGGGCCTTGAAGGCGTCGAAGCCGTCCTCGATCCCGCCGTCCGCGATCACCAGGAAATCCGGCCCGACCGCCTCGCGGATATCTCTGAGCAGCATCACAGGCGGCGTCGCCCAGCGCAACAGACCGTTATGGTGGCTCAGGATCACGCCCGCGGCCCCCAGGTCCCGGCAGGCGAGCGCGTCGCGAACGCTGAGCGCCCCCTTGACGATAAAGGGCAGGCGGGTCGCGCGGATGTAGGAGCGCAGCTCGTCCAGGGTCGGCAGCTTCATCCGCTGACCGATCACTTCGGAGTCCCGGTCGTCCCGCACGTTGACGGAATGCTCCACATCCATGCCGACAGCCATGGCCCCGTATTCTTCCGCACAGGCCAGGCGGCTGAAAATCTCCTCCTGATTCGCGTACGGCTTGATGATTTTCACGACGCTGGCGCCGGTGTCCAGCACCGCCCGGAGCTCTGCGCAATCCCCCATGCCGACGCAGCAGGCCGCGTTCGCTGCCTTTGCGCCTTCCGCAAAGGCGGCCATGCCCGGCTTCAAATGGCTGAGGGCGGCGGTCATGACCGGCGTATCGAACGCCCGGCCGAACAGCGACACGGCCGCGCTGGGATGCGCCGCGCCGACGATGCGGCCCTCCACCAGCAGGCTGTCCAGGTACCGCCGGCTGATCGCGATGGAATCTCCGGCACGCTGACGACTGTTTGCCATAACAGCTTGATCCCTCCTCAAAGTATGTCCATCACACGGCGACGCCTGCCCGGTTCGCGCTGGCGGCCACATAATCATAGGCTGCCGCGTATTCATCAAAGGATTGCATGTGTTCCAGCAGCACCGGCGCGTCGGGCGGCAGATAGCGATCCAGGATCGGAAGGACCCGATCATAATCCAGGCTTCCCTCTCCCGGACTGCATTCCTCTATTACAGTGGTCAGGCGGGTTGGGGACATGCGCGTATCCTTGAGGTGCGTGCTTTTGATCCACGGCCCGAGCTTGGAGAAGCATTCCTCGATGAACGCTTCCGGAGCGAGAGAACGGCGGGGGCAGTTGATCATGTTCACAAAGTCCATGTGCGCGGCGAACTGTGGGCGATCCACATCCCGGATGAGCCGCAGGTAAGCGTCCGGGCTGTCAGGCACCATCCAGGGCATTGGCTCGATGCAGTAAAACGCGCGGACGGGGCGCACGCTGTCTAAAATGTCGCGGATGGTCGCCACGATCCTGTCATAGGTCTCCGGAGTAAAATTGCTCCTGTCCGCCGCGTCCCAGCCCGCTGTGCCAGCGGTGCCGGCGATGTTCACGCAGCAGGGAATCCCGCGCTCGTCCGCCAGTGCCAGCTGGGCCTTGGCCCAGGACAGATTCTCAGCAGCCCGTACGGGATCCGGGTCCATCGTGTTGCGCCAGACGCCCACCTCCGCGATCACCGCGCCGTACCGGGCGGCGACGGCGCAGTAGGCGTCCGCCACGTCCGGCGGTGTGCGGCAGTCGAATGGGGCCGTGACCGCCCTGAAGCGGGACGCGGCCAGCAGCGCGCCCCATTCCTCCGGGCCATTCCAGCGCCCGGACACCGTTCCACCCAGTCTCATTTCTGATCTCCTTTCGTCCTGCGAATGGTCTGGCGCGGGCCTGAAACAGGACCGTGAGCAGGATCACGATGGCTGTCAGCTGACGCGCCAGGCTTGCCCCGGATCATATTCGGTAAAGATCCTCCCCATTGTAATAGATGAATCCATCTTCCTCTTCTTCAAAACCGTTGACGGCAATGAAACCAAGCCGGGCCACGTTCAATGAGGAGATATCCCTGATCTGGCCGGCTTCCTGATGAATCTCCCTGAGGGACATCGGTTTCCTGTAATACTTTGCTTCATAGATCTGATACTTGCTGCCGAATTCCAGCGCAATGTCGAACTCGCCATTCCGATGATGAACTGCGTCATCGTAATAGTAAGTTCCGATGTTGGTGATGCCGGGGAGCCGGCCGCCTCTGGCCAGGCGGGAGAAAAAGCTGCGGCACAGTTCCTCAAAACGATGAGGGACATATTCAGTGAGCAGTGTCGGAGCCACCTGACGGTCAAAAAACGCTTTGGGTCCGATCATCTGCAGCGCGCTTCGGTTATGGTAAATGTATGTGAACCAGAAACGGAGCAGATTATCGTTGATTTCATAGAATTTCTTCTTGGCGTCGTCCGGTTTGTTGATCGGAAATATGGGGTGGATCAGTTCGGTTGCCTGAAGTGATTTCAGCTGTTTGGCCAGACTGCCGGTGCTGTTGGCCTGTAATGCCCTTTCCAGTTCGGAATACTTTTTCTTTCCGTTGTTCAGGACGGCCAGAATCCGTTCTGCGCTCACCGCGTTGGTATAATCTGTCATCAGGAGGCTGGAAGCGTAGAGGGATACCGGACTGCTCTCATCCAGGATGGTGCGGACAATATTCTGCGTGAGCGATTCTGTTTCCCGCAGTTCCTGCAGGATGAAAGGAGAACCGCCAAAAACACTGTAAAAAGCAATCTTTTCGTAGGGGGAAAGGGAAGGATAGAACAGAGAGGCATCCTGATAATCCAGCTCCCGAAGGTGGAGGATCAGATGAAAGCGGCCGTAAAGGGCATTGCCCTTTTGCAGAAGATTTCTCATCACACTGACTTGGGAGCCCGACAGAACCAGATGAATATTTCTCAGCCTTTGGTCAATGATCGTCTGGAAGACGGAATCCACAATTTCCGCGTCAGTAATGGCACTCAGATAGGGATACTCATCGATCACCGCCACAAAGGAGCGCGGCAGCGTATTCAGATAGGCGAATACATCGCTGAAGCTCTGGAATGAAGTGGAGAATGGCAGTATCTGCAGCGTCGTCAGCAAACGAGTGAATGTGTCAATGTTTTCCTGCATCGTTCCTTTGATGCATTCATAGTAAATGACAGAGTACCCCTGCCTGTTCATCGCTTCCTTGATCAGTCGGGTTTTCCCGACACGTCGCTTCCCGTAGACGAGGGAAGCATGACCGGTGTGGTTCATGCTGTCGGATAGCTTTGACAGCTCTTCCGTTCGGGCGAGGAACATATCTGAAACACTCCTGTCCATACTGAAACAAAAATCAGTGAAATCAGAATCAGCATCATTATACATAATGAAAGTGCTTATGTCAAGTGGGAGATGGCTTCATCATTCACATCAACATTCATCATCATTTGTTTTGAACTCATTGCTTCGCCACGTTCCCCGGGACTCAGGGCGTTTGGTCTTCAATGCGTGCAGTTGATGACGCCGGGCATCCCATGGTGTGCGGTGAATTGCTGCGGTGGCGGCGCAGGCGCCGCCGCTACGGGGCCCATGATGGACCGGTGAACCCCAGGGCATTTGATGAGGTGCTGAGATGCCCAGACCGATGATTTGCGCGACAATCATGGTTTGGTGCCGTAGCGGCGG
>CAMNEH010000076.1 GCA_946536315.1 uncultured Clostridia bacterium | reverse complement strand
ACAGAATTACTGGAGTAAAAAAAGATAAGCATTTTTCGGAGTATCTATCCCTTCTTTCTGGTGGAAAATTTCTCTGGGATAACTATATGTGCCGTAAGATTTGCTATAAAACATGGTTAATGGGCATTCACGTAAGATCATTCTATATCGATGGATGGACGATTGAATTTCGCTATGGTAATAATGGATTGCCAGAAATGACGATTAATCGAAACAAAGAAATATCATTATTATTGATGGAATGATTAAGGCGTCATCATTACGATGACAGGATACGTTTCCAGACAAAGCATCACTCAGGCAAAAACCAGGCCATCGGCAGCGGAATATACCGATAATCCTCCGTGACGCGCAAATCGCCTTTTGTCAGGATGATTCCTTTTGCCGTCTGTTTTTTATAGGTTTGGCAGTAATAGTCCAGGGATGGATGCGTCTTCCAGTTGCCGCTCTTCACTTCCAGCGGGATCACTTTTCCGTTCACCACTATCAAAAAATCAACCTCGTATTTTTTCGTTCCCTCTCCGTGACTGACAGTCTTTTCAAAAAAACGCAGTGGTACATCGGACACAGACAGCGCCTGCGCCACCAGGTTTTCCGTCATCATCCCCTGGTTCACGGACAAACTGCCCTTCATGAAGGATTTGTACAGGTCGCTTTTCAGGTAATTCGTTCCTGCGGCCATGGTCAGCAGCAGACCTGTATCGCCCATGTAACATTTCAGCCTGGAGGGCTGCACGGTAAATTCACCAAATAGATCAGGCTGGTCAGTGCCGGCGCACAGGGAACCTACCATGGAATCGTCAATCCAGCGGATGGCGTCCTTGTAGCTGGAAAAACGGTCGCCTTCTCCCAGGGAAGAATATTTGATTTTTTTATCGTGATGAGCCAGCTGCGACGGTATGGCGTCGAAAATCGCCTTGGCTTCCGCTACATACCCCTCGGCATACTTGGCAATATCTTCCCGGTACAGCTTGATGATGCCGCGCTTGACGCGTTCCACCCGGTCGATGTTTCCGGAGGTGGCGTACTCCGCCACTGCCTGGGGCATGCCGCCAACCAGCATGTATCCCCGCAATTTGTCCATCATGGGTTTGAGCATATTCCCCAGGGGACGATTGGCCTGATACGCTTCACGCAGGAACGGCACGGTTACCGTATCTGACAACGACGAGAGGTATTCCTCAAAATCCAGCGGGTGAAGGAACAGTTCTTCTTCCTCGGAAGGAATCACGATATCCTTGACGTTTTTATGAAGGGAAATCAGGGAACCGGTTTCGATATAATCGTACCTGCCATCCGCTACCAAATACTTGATCAGCTCTCTGGCCTTGGGGTATTTCTGGATCTCGTCAAAGATGAAAACGACTTTCTCTCAATCAGCGGCGTGCCATATAATACAGACAGCTGGTTGAAAAACTCATTCAGGTTCTGACGGTTGCCGTACTTTTCAAAGATCGCTTTCGTCCCGGCCAGCGGGCTGGCAAAATCGATCAGGATACCACGAATCATGCACTCTACTGCGAATATCACCAGATGCACTGTCAGTTGTGACATGTACATTGACGTCCACGCTGCCATTCGTGGCTACCGTTGCTTGATCCGACATAACCTTGCCGATATCTGGCAATGGTATGTCGGGAATTTTAATTATAGCTTTGCCAAGAACTGCCATAAAATATATCGCCTCGATTCTATTTACTTCGACACATCTTTGAGCGCCTTAATATATGCCTTATTAACTACATTCTGGAGTTGGCCGATGATGGATGATACAGCTGGCATATTCCTTCTTCGCAAAGGCTTCCGCCAGATAGCTTTTGCCGACGCGGCGGGCGCCTTTGATGAGAATGGCTTTGGAACCATCCGTGGCGTTTTTCCATTGCAGGAGCTGGCTGTACGCTTTTCTCTGAATATCCATTCCGAGGCCTCCAAACGCTGAAAATACAAGGGTTCACGGATGTTATGATACAAAAATCAGAGCATGATGTCAAGTTAAATATAACAAATTTTTGAGAATGAATAGAGCATTAAATCAACAAATTTTCGAATATAAAATGGTTTCACCTGTCATACCCATGATCGGATGGGCACAGGCTGCTCATGAAGTCTCCCCCCCTTTATTTCCGCCACAAATTGGACAAATCGCGCGGTTCATGGTAGAATGGACGGGAAGTCTGACGTCGCGGAGGGATGAGGGTGCGTCCGGAACAGGAACGAGCGGTTGAACAGCTGTTGGAAAAAGTGGAAAAACCCGCCCGCTATACGGGTGGGGAAATGAATACGGAGGTCAGGCCGTGGGATGAGGCGGACCTCCATTTTGCGTTCTGCTTTGCGGATACGTATGAAATCGGGATGTCCTACCTGGGCATGAAGATCCTGGTCAGCCTGATCAACTCGCTGCCGTATATGAGCTGCGAGCGCGTCTTCATGCCCTGGGTGGACTTCCGCGCCGGGCTTATGGAGCGGGGGATTCCGCTGTTCTCGCTCGAAAGCCGGAAGGGGCTGAACGAGTTTGACGTGATCGGCTTTTCTTTGCAGTACGAGATGAGCTACACCAACATCCTGGACATGCTGTCGCTGGGGCACGTGCCGGTGCGCGCGGCAGACCGCGGGGAGGACGATCCGCTCGTGTTCGCCGGCGGGCCCTGCGCCTGCAACCCGGAGCCGCTGGCGGCGTTCTTCGACGCCTTCCAGATCGGCGACGGCGAGGAAATGATGGTAGAATTCCTGGACACGCTCCGCGCCTGCCGTCAGGAGGGCCTCAGCCGGAACGAGACGCTCATGCGCCTGGCGCAGATCGAGGGCGTGTACGTGCCGCGCTTTTACGCGCCGGAATATCACGCGGACGGCACCCTGAGCGCCTTCCGCCGCCTGGACGGGCGCGCCCCGGAGACGGTGCGCCGGCGCATACTGCGCAATTTTTCCGACGCGTTTTATCCGGACACCTTCCCCGTGCCGTATACGGACATCGTCTTCGACCGCATCGTGCTGGAGATCATGCGCGGCTGCACGCGCGGCTGCCGGTTCTGCCAGGCGGGCATGATCTACCGCCCCGTGCGCGAGCGCAGCATGGACCGCATCATTGCGCTCGCGGAGCGGCTGGAGGCCGCGACCGGCTACGAGGAGATGTCGCTTTCCTCCCTGTCGAGCGGCGATTATTCCTGCCTGAAGGAGCTGATCGAGGCCCTGATGGACCGCTTTCAGGACAAGCGCGTCAGCGTGTCCCTGCCCAGCATGCGCGTGGACAACCTGGTCAAGCAGTCCCTGGAGGAGCTCTCCCGCGTGCGCAAGAGCGGCCTGACCGTCGCGGTCGAGGCGGGCACGCAGCGCCTGCGCGACGTCATCAACAAGGGCGTCACCGAGGAGGACGTCCTCCGCTCTGTCACCGACGCGTTTGAAAGCGGCTACAGCACGGTGAAGCTCTACTTCATGACCGGGCTGCCGACGGAGACCCTCGACGACCTGAGCGGCATCGGCGAGCTTGCGCGCAAGGTCGTGGCCGCGTATTTCGCCGTGCCGAAGGACCGCCGCGCCAAGGGCCTGCGCGTCACGTGCAGCGCGTCCGTCTTCGTGCCCAAGCCGTTCACCCCGTTCCAGTGGGCCGCGCAGGACAGCATCGACACCGTGATGGAAAAGCAGCGCCACCTGAGGGACTGCCTGAAAACGAAGGGCGTCACCTTCAACTGGCACGACGCCAGCCTTTCCTTCCTGGAGGCCTGCATTTCCCGCGGCGACCGGCGCATCGGCGAGGTGATCCATACCGCCTGGCAGGACGGCTGCATCCTGGACGGCTGGTCCGAGCATTTCAAATACGATACCTGGCTGAAGGCGTTCGAAAAGTGCGGGCTTGATCCCGCGTTCTACGCCAACCGTGAACGGCCGTATGACGAGCTGCTGCCCTGGGCCTTCATCGACATGGGCGTGACGCAGCGCTACCTGCAGCTGGAAAACGAGCGCGCCAAACAGGGCGTGACCACCAAGGACTGCCGCAAGGGCTGCAACGGCTGCGGCCTGCAGCGCTATGAAGGGATGTGCCGCGTATGAAGATCTGGCTGACCATGCAGAAGGGGGCGCGCATCCGCTTTATCGGGCACCTGGACCTGATGCGCACCATGCAGCGGGCGCTCAGGCGCAGCGGGCTGCCGGTCCGGTATTCCCAGGGCTTCAATCCGCACATGCTTCTGAACGCGGCCGCGCCGCTGTCCCTGGGCATGCCGGGGCTCCGGGAAATCATCGAGGTGCCGGTGGGGGAGGAGATCGCCGCGGAGGCGTTTCAGGCGCGGCTGAACGACGCGCTGCCGCCGGACCTGCGCTGTGTCGCCGCCCGCGCCGTCGCGGACGAGCACCCCGCGCCGATGGCGCTGCTCAGGGCCGCGCAGTACCTGATCGAGCTGGACGAGGAAAGCCCCGGCGCGGCGGCGTGCATGGCCGCGCTGCCCGGCATGCTCGCGGCGGACACCCTGCCCGCCATCCGGAAAACCAAGACGGGCGAGAAGCTCTGCGACGTCCGCCCGATGATCTATGAAGCGCAGGCCCTCGGCCCGCGCGCGATCTGCGCGACGCTGGCGCTGTGCGAGGCCGGCACGCTGAAGCCGGACCTCTTTCTGACCGTGCTCGCGGGCCTCGCCGGCGCGGAGAAGCCGGACGCCTTCATCACGCGCATGCAGCTTTACGCGCTGAAGGACGGCGGTCTCACCCGCCTGGAGGAGGCGTGATGCGCACGCTGCTGATGGAGCGCCGCCCGGAGGGGACGGCGCTCGCGCTGCTCAATGACCGGCTGCTGACGGACTACCGCACGGTCGCGGAGACCGGGCTCAGGGCGGAGGCGCTGCTGATCGGGCGCGTGCGGCAGAACGTGAAGGGCATGGCCGCGGCCTTCGTGAGCCTGCCGGAGGGGCAGGTCGGCTTCCTGCCCGAGGCCGAGGCGAAACAGCCGCTGCATCCGGGCGATTTCGTACTGGTACAGGTCAAAAAGCCCGCCGTCGGCGCCAAGGGCGCGTACCTGACCCAGGATGTCTCCCTGGCCGGCCGCGGGCTGATCCTGCTGCCGCTGAGCGGCGCGCTGGGCGTGTCCGGCCGCGTGGAGGACGAGGCGCAGCGGGAGGCGCTGCGCGATATGGGGGAAAGGCTTCGTCCCGCCGGAGCCGGCCTGATCATGCGTCAGGCGGCGATGGGGATGGACGAGCCGGCGCTTTCGGATGAGCTGGCCCGGCTGCAGGCGCGCTGGGACGCGCTCAGGGCGCAGGCGGCCGCCCCGACCGCGCCGCGGCTGCTGTGGCCCGGCCGCAGCGCGCTGGAGCAGGCGCTGGAGGATTTCGGCCCTGCCGATCGCCTGATCCTGGACAGCGAGACGCCGGAAGCGCCGCCGCATGAGGTGCTGGCGAAGCCCTTCGCGGCCTTCGCCGTGGAGGAGCAGCGCGAAAAGCTCTGCCGCCGTCAGGTCTGGCTGCCCTCGGGCGGCTTCGTGGTGGTCGATCCCTGCGAGGCGCTGACTGCTGTCGACGTGAATACGGGCAAAGCCGTGGGGAAAAAGGGCGCCGACCGCGAGCAGCTGTTTTTGGCGACCAACCTGGAGGCCGCGGACATGCTCGCGCGCATCCTGCGCGTGCGCGGCGTCGGCGGCATCGTGATCATCGACTTCATCGACATGGAGCGGGAATCGTCCCGCCAGGCGGTCCTCAGCCGACTGACAGCCCTGCTGCGCGAGGACCCCGTCAAGTGCGTGGTGCATGGCTTCACGTCCCTGGGCCTGCTGGAGATGACGAGGAAGAAAACGGGAAGATAGGGAACAGCATCCGGCGGGTTTGCCGGATGCTGTTATTTTATACCACTGTGCATCTTCGGGAATCTATGAGTGTGCCGTATCCACGCGTGTGTGTCAGCGCTTCCTGAAGTGTTCTACCAGACGATACAGTATATCTATTTCCTCATCAGACAGCCCGGTGACATCCAGCGTCTGGGTGTGTTCAACGCACAGAAGAAGATCGGTGGATACATGAAAGAATTGCGCCAACTCGACGATGTACTGCGTAGACGGTACAGAGATTCCCTGCTCCCATGCGTTGACGCCGGCTCTTGTTACGCCCAGCTGCCTTGCCAGTTCCGCCTGCGTCAGCCCCATTGCCTCCCGCAGCGCTCTGACCCGGTCTGCTACCATGCCTCCATCTCCTTTCCTCAGAAACATGGTATGATACATTGTATGATAAATCATTATCAAAAAGATAAATAGAATTGACTTTTGGAAAGAAGGGTGCTATATTGAACACAGCATACTATTATGCGTGTACTATTCAATTATCGCAGAAATGGGAGGAAGAGTCATGAATAGAATCTTACTTGTATAGAAATACCTGTTCTGCATTGTGACGATCACTGGTATAGCAACGGTATGATTAGCGATCAAAAAACAGTAGATAATTCATGTACTATAAATAATCGACACAACCATTATCCTCTTATGCAATAATGGTGTCAAATAAACTTGGTGGTTTCAGCATGTAAATAGATCATCCGGGGAAAAGCGCTTTCTGGATTCGGTAGTTATTGCTCATAATTGAAATGAAAAGGGGATAGACATGAAAAGACTGACGTTGATAATTTCATTGGCAATGATAATACCGGGACACAGGTTGCTGCGGGCCTGCAAAGTACTTTTATAACAAACAGGGAGGATGTTTATGAGAGATTTCAATTGGAAACGATGTGCTGCCATGATACTTTGCATGATGCTGATCATCATAGGAGGCCTGATGGCGCAGTCGGAGCAGACCGCTGTCCCGCTGACCTTAGGCGAAACGGCGACAGCAGTGATTGACAATGGCGGCGATTATGCTTATTTTTCGTTCACGCCTGAAACATCGGGAGTGTATATCTGGACCTCACAAGGCTACTATGATACCTACGGTTATCTGTACGACGCCGACATGAATGAGCTGGCGTCCGACGATGACAGCGGAGATGGAGGTAATTTCAGGATTGAATACACCCTGTCCGCCGGAACGACTTATTGTTTTGGTGCGCGTTTTTATTCGACGTCTAATACTGGCTCCTTTGACGTACTGCTGAGCCTGGGGTTTTCCTATGATCTGGATGCCAACGGTCTGCTGACAATATCCGGTGCAGGACCGATGACCAGCCATCCATGGGATCCCAGCGATGTCAGAGCAGTCATCATTGAGAACGGCGTGACATCGATTTGCTGGGCGGCGTTCAGTGGATGCGACCAGCTGGAAACGGTCAGTATTCCGGACACCGTTCGCGTTATCGAAGGAGTCGCATTTTATGGCTGTAGCAGTTTAACGAGTATCATCATTCCGGAGGGTGTTGTTGAAATAGATTCGCAAGCGTTCTATTACAGCGGCCTGGTTTCATTAACACTGCCGGACAGCCTGACTAACATTGCCAGTGACATTTTACTGGAAGTAAGCACACTGACGGAAATCCGCTGCCCCCAGTACAGCGATGCCTGGTATTGGTGTTCAGATCATGGATTCGGGAGCCAACTGATCGCAAACGGCACGACACAAGCCCCATCCTCCGGGACCTTTGGAAACCAGCTTACCTGGCAATTCACCGACCGGACATTAACGATCAGCGGTTCGGGCAGTATGTGCCTGTACGATGACAACAAGCCCTGGAGTGCTCAGCGCGTCAAATATGTGACGATTGAAAACGGTGTAACAGATATCGGTGCCTATGCATTCAGCAATTGCGGCAATCTGGAAACGATCAGTATTCCCAACACGGTGGTATCCATTGGCTCATATGCGTTCTATATGTGCGAATCCCTGTCGACCGTTCAAATACCGTCCAGCGTGACCAGCATTGGCAGGTATGCCTTTGCGTATTGTGAAAGTATGAACAGCATTGTGATTCCTTATGGCGTTACATCGATAGATTCTTTTGCTTTCATGTCCTGGCATGCGCTGACGGATCTCACCTTCCCCTCCAGCGTCAGCAGCTATGCTGATAATTATTTTCCGCGGGGAAGCGACGACCAGGTTTCTGTCGTCCGCTGCCCCCGCGGCTGCTACATGTGGAACTGGTGTATCAATAACGGATATGAGGATATCCTGGTTGAGCTGATCAGCCCGGATACCGATTTCACGTGGACGGCACTGGATAACGAGACCTGTGCAATCACGGCTTATACCGGCACGGCAGCCCAAGTCATCATCCCTGCACAGTTCAGCGGGCTGACGGTCACGGCCATTGGCGCGAACGCGTTTGCGAATCATTCTGCCCTGTCGTATGTCGCGCTTCCCGCCGCTGTCACGGCCATCGGGAATGACGCCTTCTCAGGCTGTTCCGGGCTGAACGAGGTGCTTTACAACGGCACTGTCGCCCAGGCGATGGCCATTGATATTGGCAGTGGAAACCAGCCGCTGACAAATCTGGACTGGACCTGCTCGGACGGAACCTGGAGCAATTGGCCCTATCCGCAGTCCGCCCATCCCTATGCCCCCAATACGAATCAGACCTGGACGTATACGCACCCCACCCCGGCAGCTGCCCTGAGGGTGACTTTCTCCGGGGATACGGATTTCCGATGGGGCGCTTATCTTACTATCACGGACGGTGAAGGTAAAACACAGGAATATGGCAGCTACGGTTACCTCCTGGCCGGTCAGACGCTGATCCTCAAAGGAAACACCGTGTCCTTGCGGCTGGAGACACTGGACAGCGCCAGCACGGCGTACGGTTTCAAGATCACGGATATCGAAGGGATGACCGCCGCTGAATATGAGGACTACCTTACCCCCGGACTGCTGCATGAAGACGGTGTGGTGACCGGACTGTATGATCCGGATCATCGGGTCAGCAGCCTGACCATCCCCGCCCTGATTGACGGAGAAACGGTGGACGTCATCGGCGTCGGCGCATTCAGTGGAATTGAATACCTGACCAGTGTCACAATCGGCGAAGGAATCACGGTGATTAGCGAAGAAGCATTTTCCGGCTCTGGACTGTCCTCTGTTTCACTGCCGGCCAGTCTGCAACGAGTTGAACACTATGCGTTTCAGGATGTCTGGGAACTGGAATCCATTACCTATCGGGGGACGGTGGCCCAGGCCGCAAGCATCAGTATCGAAGGGTACAATAGGTATCTGAAATCCATTCCCTGGACCTGTACGGACGGTGCGTATCAATGGTCTGGCAGCGGCGTGAGCGATGAAGGGACTGCCTGGTCCTTTGCAAACGGCGTGCTGACCATTACCCGCAACGGGGACATGGAGGAGATATTTCTCCTGGAGGAAACCCCTTGGGATGAACTGCGCGGGTTTACCCAGTCCATTGTGTTCAGCGACGGCGTTACCTCTATCAGCAGTCAGGGATTCTGGGCCTTTGGAAGTACGACGGATATCACCATCCCTGCCAGCGTTACCAGGATCGGTAATCTGGCCTTCGGCGGAAATGCGTCTCTGCAGACGGTCCATTATGGCGGTACGGTCGCGGACATGGCAAATATCACGATTGAAGATCAGAATGAATACCTGACTCAGGCTGTGTGGATCTGCTCGGACGGCGAATATGCGGCGGAACATACCGGAAACTGCGGGGAGAATATTAACTGGACACTGCGGGGCGGCACTTTAACGCTGACCGGCAGCGGCGCGATGCCCGATTATGGCTATAATGCAGATCTGGGTGAATGGTGTGATTCGCCATGGAACGATGAGGAATTGGGGTCTTATATTCATCACGTGATCATCGGCTCAGGCATTACCCACCTGGGGAGTGCCGCGTTTCGATATCTCAGCCTGTCCTCTCTGACGCTGCCGGCAACCATCACTTCCATTGAAGATAATGTGTTTGAGGATACCTGGGTAGGCAAGGTGTATTATGGCGGGAGCATCGCCCAGTCGCAGGGCGTGCAGATCGAATGCTATATGCGGAGCAGTAATTATCAGTTCTTTAATATTCCCTGGGAGTGCTCGGATGGAACGGTTTACAAGACCCTCACCGGAACCGTCGGGGATCAGGTCAGCTTTGCTTATTCGAACCATCAGCTGACGATATCCGGCGTTGGCCCCATGGATGGCAGTGGTCCCTGGTACGGAGCGAACGATGGTTCACATGCCGTTTCCTGGTTGTCCCGGTTGGTGATAGAAGACGGCGTCACCAGTATCTACTCGGACATGTTTTCCGGGCTGATCATCGATGAAATGACCCTTCCCACCAGCTTAACAGTCGTGGGGGACTATGCTTTTATGGATGGCCAGGTCAAGAAGGTTTATTACAATGGCACTGCCGCGGACAGGGCGCTTATTCAGTTCGGTGCTTATACGGGCGCCCTCCAGTCAGCCAAGTGGATCTTTACTGTACCGTTCAGCGGAAACTTTGTACTGCCTTCCGATACTGTTACGATTGAGGAAGAGGCGTTTTCGGGCATTGCGGCTGTCGGAGTGCGCATTTCCGACGCCGTTACAACGATCGACGCGCGGGCCTTCGCGGGCTGCTCACACCTGGAAATGGTATGGATTCCGTCAGGAGTGACAAGCATTGATGCCAGCGCCTTTGAGGGCTGCGAAAACCTGATGATCTACGGCGAATCCGGCAGCGCGGCCGAATCCTTCGCCCAGACGCAGGGGTATGTATTCATCAACGTAGACTGATACAGACGCGCCATATGACGTAAAGGAACCCCGCCCCCTTGACCGGAGGCGGGGTTTCCTATAATGAATTCAAATGAACGGCTATTTCAGTAAATTTTTTTTGCTATCCCCTTTGCCAATTACTTTACTTTGCTCACCTACCCGCTGTCCAAATTCGATTTCAAGCTGCCCGCATCCCTGAAAACTATTGAGGCAGAAGCCTTCGCAGGCATCTCCGCACGGCGTGTGAAGCTGGCGGAAGGTGTGTCCAAGATCAGCAGTTCTTCGTTTGCCAACTGTCCGAATCTGACCTGCATCTATATTCCCGATGGCTGCACCAGTATCGCGACCAACGCCTTCACCGGTGTCATCAATCTCACGATCTACGGCCACGATGGCAGCTATGCTGAGTTCTTCGCGGGCAAGCATGGATATGACTTTATCAGCGTGGAGTGATGGAGAAGTGATATTTTGATGCCGCGGATGTCATTATCGCGTTTTCCGACACTATCTACGATTCATTAGCAGGGATAAGTCAGACCTTGAACTGTGCGTCTGTGAGGACAGAAATGGTAGACAAAAAAAGTAGACTTTAAGTAGACTTTATGGTATACTAAACGCCGGCAGACGAACACTGCCGGAGTTTTGCTTTCTTGAGGTGGGGCATGGAACTGGGCAGGGAGAATGAAACCAGGGAGTTCAAGCAGAGCCTGAGCCAGCTCGATAAGGGCATCAAATCCCTGACGGCGATGCTGAACCGCAGCCACAGCGGCACGGTGTACTTTGGCGTGATGGACGATGGCCGCGTCTGCGGCCTGACGATCGGGGATAAAACGCTGACGGACATCCGCAACAGGGTGCGGGAATTGGTAGAGCCTCAGATCGTCGCGAACATTCGCGAGCATACGGACGAAACCGGAAAACAATACATCGCGCTTTCTGCTATGGGCACCGATATCCCTTATTCCTGCGACGGACGCTACTATATCCGTAACGTGGCAGCGGATGAAAGCGTGTCAAACGATCTGCTCCGTAAAATGCTCGCCAGCGGAGACGCCGACATCATCCGGCATATGCCGTCTGAGAATCAGGAATTGACCTTCAGGCGGCTGTTCGCCATTTTGTCCGCGAATGGGGTTCATGTATCAGACAGCGAAACGTTTTACCTCAATTACGGCCTGCTGAATCGCGACCGCCGCTTCAGCTTTATGGCTTATCTGCTCTCGGATCAGAATCAGATCAGTATCAAAATCGTCAGATTTGCGGGAAGCACCAAAGCCTCCATGTCAGAGCGCACCGAATACGGCGCTCAATGCCTGCTGGCGACCGTGCAGGCAGTCCTTGAATACGCCAAAAGCCTGAACACGACGCGCGTTTCGCTGGTGGAGGGCGTGCGGACCGAGGAAGCGCTGTTCCCGTTTGAGTCGTTTCGTGAAGCGTGGATCAACGCGTGCCTGCATAATTCGTGGCATGAAAAAATCCCTCCTGCAGTCTACCTGTACGATGATCGGATCGAAATCGTATCCTATGGCGGGCTGCCTTACAACCTGTCGCTGGATGGCTTTTTCAAAGGGACCAGCATCCCTGTCAACAAGAGCCTGCTGAACCTGTTCATTATCGCGGGATTCGCGGAGCAGAGCCGCCACGGTGTGCCGATCATCGTGACGGAGTGCGGCACTTCGGCGTTCTCGTTTGATGACGGTATGCTGAAGGTGACGCTGAAATACCGATTCGAGCCGGACAGTGTGATCGCCCGGCAGGCGAGAGACAGGCGACTGGCGAAAATCACCGCAAATCAGCAAAGAGTCATGGATTATTTCACGGCCCACCCGGACGCTACGCTGACAGAAACGGCGGCGGCGCTGGACATCAGCCTTGGCGGCGTCAAAAAGATCGTGGCCCGCCTGCAAAGCCTGGATTTGCTGCACCGTGAGGGCTCCAAACGCAAAGGCCGCTGGCAAACGGTAGACTAAAAAAGTAGACTTTAAGTATCCTTTAAAGTAGACCAAAGCAGTGGACTTTTTCCTGCCGGTAATGGTATAATCACCCTGCGCCCGATCACGGGCCGTATCCTTGCACGGAGGGCAACTGACCGTATGACCGCGAACGCCATTCACCCGATTTCCCAGGCCGAAATGGACCGCCAGGCGCAGTACACGCGCCTGTTCGGCGCGCTGGAAAAGCGGCCGAAAACCTACTGCGTCGTGACCTATGGCTGCCAGATGAACGCGCACGATTCCGAAAAGCTGGCGGGCATGCTGGAGGCGATGGGGCTGACCGCGGCGCCGCGGGAGGAGGCGGACTTCGTGCTGCACAACACCTGCTGCATCCGCGACAACGCGGAGCGCAAGG
>CAMNEH010000075.1 GCA_946536315.1 uncultured Clostridia bacterium | reverse complement strand
CCTCCACCTTGCTCCAGTTGGCCGGATCATAGCCGGGGAACTTGGTGGCCAGGTAAAAGCTCTCCCGGGGATAGCGCGCAAGGGCTTTGCCCATGACCAGTTCGGAGTTCTCTCCGTGGTATCCCCAGGCGGTATCGTAGTAGTTGATGCCGCTTTTCATGGCGGTGTCCACCATGCGCAGCGCCGCGACTTCATCAATACGGCTGTCATCCCCGCCGATCACCGGCAGGCGCATGGCGCCGAACCCCAGCGCGGAAAGACGGATGTCCTGATAGTGGTTGTAGATCATTGAAATTCCTCCTTCATGTCAACAGATTGACGATCATGCCCGTTCCCCAGGCAAAGGCTATGGTGAACAGCAGGTAGATGACAAACCGCCGCCAGCCCAGCACGATCTTCATCGCGCCGAGGTTGGTGATCTTGGTCGCCGGGCCGGTAATCATAAACGCCGCGGCGCTGCCCATGCTCATGCCGTCCACAAGCCACTGCTGCAGCAGCGGAATCGTCCCTCCGCCGCACATGTACAGGGGCACGCCGATGGTGGCCGCCATCAGCACGCCGAAGCCCTCGTTCTTTCCAAATAAACCGCTGACGAAATCACTGGGTACGTGAATCTGGTACAACGCCGTCAGCAGGACGCCCAGCGCGAACATGGGACCGGTTGCTTTGATGTTGCGCCAGACGTTCTTCAAAAAGCGCAGCAGCAGATTCGGATCAGTGTCCCGGTTCGCGCCTTCATGAAAGCCGGTGAAATCGAAGAAAGGCTTGCCCTTTCCACTGTAGAACAGCCGGATCAGCCACCCGGCAACGCAGCCGCAGAGGGTGCAGCTGACGCAGCGGATCACCACCGCCGTCTGTCCCAGCGCGCCGCTGTAGAAGATCAGCTGTGGGTTGAGCAGGATGCTGGACATCATGAAGGCAGCCAGATCATCGTCCTTCACGCCCTGCTCCGAAAAGCTTGCCGCAATCGGTATCGTGCCATACATGCACAGCGGTGAGGCGACGCCCAGCAGGCTCGCGGGGATGACGCCCAGCCAGCCCATTTTGCGCTGACCGATCCTGGCAAAAGCACCGTGGATATATCGCTTGCCAAACACGGAAACCGCGCTGCCCAGCAGGATGCCCAGACCCCAGTACGGCGCGATCTGACGTATCTGGATGTCCAAATAATACCAGAGATAAATCGCCTCACGGCGCAGCCACTCTATCATTCAATGAATACTTTCCATCCATATCAGCCAGCTGAGACGGCTCAGCTGGCTGATTCTGTGTGACCCAACCAGTCAATACAAGCCGTTGATAAACTTGGTGAGGGCTTCGCGGTCGTAGAAAAGCGCGTAGGTGTCGATGATATGGTCCGGCTCGACGCCGCGGTCCATATCGTAATACGAGCCATTCTTCACGAAGGACAGGCGTTTGGGGCCGGAAATCTGATAGCTGGTTCCCCAGGCCGTGGACATCGGCTGAACGATGCAGGAACCGCATCCAGAGGTCTTGCCCAGCAGGATAACGTCGCCGCTTTCCTTGAATCCCCAGGGCACCAGGTTGCCGCAGGAGAAGGAGCTGGGAGAAATCAGACAGTAGAGGTTCAGCCCGCGGCCGGCCAGCGTATCCTTTTCATCAAAGGCATGGTCCAGATTGATATCCTCGTTATAGGTGATGGTGGACTGGGCGCCGGTGAAGGCGTAATGCTGGGAAACCCGGGCCTCACCGAGGAACCAGCAGAGCGTGAACACCGCGGTAGTGGCCAGGCCGCCGTTGCAGCTCAGATCCAGGACGACATTTTTGATCGGACTGTTTTCCCGGGTGATCTGCTGATGCGCATAGATGATCAGGCCCATCGTATCCATCGGAAGGGCATTGGCTTCATTCAGCGCGTAATAGTCCGGGAAGGGGGAGCCGTTGTCAGTGTCGCTGACTCCGAACTCGTCGAAGGTGACATAGGCGGTATCGCCGCATTCATAGTATGGTTTGAGCGCATCCTGGTAGCGCTTGCGGACTGCCTTGGCTGTTTCCTCATGATGACTGTAAGTTTCGGTGCTGTACCCGAAGGAGGAGCTCGCCGTCTCCTCCGCGTAGCAGGAAGCGCTGTTGAGCGCGGAATGACCGTCGTCAAACCAGTACCGGGTGAGCTCGGCAATCGCCTGATCCGCGGTCTGGGGATCCGGATCCGCGAGCCCTTCGGTCAGGCCCGTCTGCTGAAAGAAAAGGTCGAAATCAGAAATGCTGTGGGCTTCCTTCAGGCCGTACAGACAGTCCAGCTCGAAGCACAGCTCATTGTATCCGAACTCGATCATGGCCTGGCTGCGCTGCGCGGAGGGTACGGCAGCAAAGACCGGGTAGAGGCCGTTTTCCCTGATGGTTTGGTATTTTGCGACCGCGTTAGCGCCTTCTTCAGAGAAGCTTTTCAGCTGCTCCAGCATGAAATCCAACTTCCCGCTGTCCGGGCCTGAATAGCCCTCGAGAATGGCGTCCAGTCGGTGCCTTTGGCAAAATCGAATTTGGCCGTATACTGGTTTTCCCGGGTCATGGTGACGGTGCGTTCATCGGCTTCCGTCACAATGTTCAGCTCATACGTTCCGTTTTCGTCTGTAATCAGATAGGCGACAGCGAAAGCCCAGTCGGTCAGGTCCACATAAGCCAGGTCCGGCGCGTCGGGCGCAAACCACAGCGTCAGCGCGCGGTCACCGGATACCAGATTCTCTTTTTTCACCGCGTACCAGGAAACGGACTTCGACGTCAGCTTGGCGTCGCCCGATGCGGGGCCGCGCCCTCGGCGGCGGCGCAGCTGACGAGCAGGGCCAGCGTGGTCAGGATGGCAATCAGCTTTTTCATTGTATTCCTCCCTGTTGTTCAAATAAACAGACACCCTCACCTATTATAATCAAAATGCGCAAAAATGCAACCATTTCCCGGCATAATGACCGCTGCGTCTGAAGAATGCGCCAGTCCCCTTTACTCCCGGATGATGGTAAAAAATGAAATTTTATGATAATTTGTGAAAATGGCATTGACATACTGTGGAGATCATGCTAAGATGGGAATGTCTTAGGATTTTGCACACCCCATGTTCTTCGGACTGTCATCCGATGTACTCAGGTCCCCGGACGTTTTTCACTGTCAGAAAACGTTAAATTGCGGCAAAAAGTGCCACGAATGATCCAGCGAGCCGAGTTGTACGAAAGGAGGTGGAGCGGCATGAATACCCGCAAGCGGCAGAAATGGGCCTATCTGTTTATCGCCCCCTTCTTCCTTTCATTTCTGACGTTTTCCATCTACCCAATCTTTTATTCGCTGTTCATCTCCTTTCATGATTATAATCCGCTGACGCTGAAAATGACGCCTGTCGGCTGGAGCAATTATACCCGCCTGTTTGGCTCCAATTACTTCTGGAGCAGCGTGGTCAACACGGTGGAGATCTGGCTGATCTCCATTATTCCCCAGCTGACCATCGCGCTGATCCTGTCCCTGATCCTGAATGAGCGCTGGGTGAAAGGGAAAAACGCGCTGCGCAGCATCTACTACTTTCCCAACCTGATCACCCCCATCACGATCGGCATGCTGTTTACCCTGCTGTTCGGGCATCCGGGCGGCGCGATCAACAACCTGCTGGTGTCTTCGGGACTGGCGGCTGAGCCGGTGAACTTCCCGAATACGCCCATCCTGTCCAAGATCGTCGGCGGCATCGCCATCTGCTGGCAGAATTTCGGCTACAACATCATCTTTATTACGGCAGGCCTTCACTCGATTTCGAGTGATGTTTACGAGGCGGCCGAGGTCGACGGCGCCAACGCATGGCAGCGCACGACCCAGATCACGATGCCCCTGCTGCGGCCGATCATGCTGTACATCATGATCACTTCGATCATCGGCGGACTGCAGATCTTCGATATCCCCAAGATGCTTTTCAACGGCAGCAACAACAATTACGCGACCCGTACCATGGTGCTGTACATGTACGAGTCCGCTTTCCAGAACTGGCAGTTTGGCTACGGCGCGGCAGCGGCCTATACCATCGCGCTCATCATCGGCGCGTTCTCTGTGCTCACCATTGTCTATAACGGCGCACGCGGCCGTGAAAGGAAGGTGAAATGAGATGAGCATGGACCTCGCTGTGCGTGAAAACCTGCGTGCCAGACACCGGCGTAACGCGGTGCATTTCTGCCTGTACCTCGTGCTGCTGACGGTGGCGGCGATGTGCTTTTTTCCCTTCCTGGCGATGCTGATCGGATCGACCCAGGATAACCTGACGATCACCACGCGCTTCACCCTGGTGCCCGGCAACCGGTTTGCCGAGAATTATCAGCGGATGATGCAGAACAAGGACATCTGGGGCGGATTCCTGAATTCAATGTGGCTGGCGCTCACCAACACGGCCCTGTGCCTCTATTTTTCCGCCATGACGGGCTACGCGTTTTCCAAATTTCAGTTCAAGGGGCGGGGGGGGCTGTTCACCTTTATCATGGTCGTCATGATGCTCCCCGGTCAGCTCGGCGTGATCGGCTTTTACCGTGAAGTCAGCGATATGAAGCTGATGAATACCTACTGGCCGCTGATCATTCCGGCGATTTCCAACTGCTTTGCGGTGTTCTTCTTTAAACAGTTTCTGGATTCCGGACTTCCGAACGAGATGATCGAGGCCGCGCTGATGGACGGCTGCAGCGAGATCGGGATCTTTCACCGGATCGTGCTGCCCTGTATGGGCGCGGCGCTGGTGACCCAGGGCGTAATGAGCTTTATCGGCAACTGGAACAGCTATCTGAATCCGCTGCTGATCCTGAACCGCACGCGCATGATGACGCTGCCGGTGCTGCTGGCGTCCATCAAAAGCGGCGGCGGCGCCTCCGATTACGGCGCGCAGTACGTGGGCATTCTGATTTCCGTAGCGCCGCTGCTGGTGCTGTTTACCTTCGCCAATAAAGTCATCATGGAGAAGATCGCCATCGGCGCGGCGGTGAAGGGATAATTTCAGTGGTTTTCATGGGCCATGAGCCCGGAAAATAAAAGGAGGGTGTTAACCTATGAAGCGTTTACTGTCTCTGGCACTGGTGCTGGCATTGCTGCTGTCCTGCGCAGCCGTACTTGCCGAAGAAGCCAATCCCTATGAGGTGGATGAGAGCCTGGCCGGCGAATTCACCTGGTGGTCCTTCTTTGATCAGGCCCCGTTCATCAAGGCTGAATTCGAGAAAAAGTACCCCAACGTGACGATCCACCTGGAAGTGTTCGGCGGCGATGAGTATCAGACGAAGCTGATGAACGCGCTGCCCGGACAGGACGCGCCGGACCTGTTTGACCTGGAAGAAGGCTATGTCTACAAGTTCATCGACAGCCCGCTGCTGACCGACCTGGAAGCGCTGGGCCTGGGCGATGCCGTAGCCAATTACTATGACTGGGCGGTGGCCATGGGCCGCGACTCCAACGGCGTGCTGAAGGGCGTGTGCGACAACGTTTCCCCTGTCGCGTTCTGGTATATCCGCGACGCGATGGAAAAGTGGCTGGGCACCAGCGACGACGCCGAAATCAGCGCGATGCTGTCCTCCTGGGACGCCATCAAGGAAAAGGCCCTTGAGATCAAGGAAAAGAGCGAAGGCACCGTCTACCTGTGGCCCAACCTCGGCGAAATGGCGAAGGTCGTCGGCTACAGCCTGCAGCCGCTGGCCCGCAACGGCAAGGTCGAAATCGAAGAGGGCTGGTACAAGCTGATCGATACCATGCGTGAATTCAACGAGGCCGGCATCGTGGCCAACCTGGGCTCCTGGGGCGGCGAGTGGGCCTCTGCCTGGAATGACGGCACCCTGCTCATCCGTGTCATGCCCAGCTGGGACTTCTTCACCGATTGGGGCAAGAACACCGGCAACGTCGGCGTGGCCGCGCCGTTCATGGCTTCCTATGAAGGCGGCACCTATCGCGCGATCCATGCGAATTCCGAGAAGAAGGAGCTCTGCGCCAAGTTCATCGAATTCCTGACGACTGAGGAGTATCAGCTCCAGAACCTGGCCGTCAACAACCAGATGCCCGCGAACAAGAACATCGTCAATGTGCTGGGGCCGGACTACACCAACGCCAACTTCGGCGGCCAGAACATCATGAAGACCTACGACACCATCTGCCGGACCATCCCGGATATCGTGCCCGACCAGTATACCCGCGGCCTGCAGAACAAGTTCTCCAATTACGCCCAGAACGGCGTGCGTGAAGGACTGAGCAACGAGGACATCGTCAAAAACTTCCTGAATGATGTCCGCGACACCTATCCGGAACTGGACTTCAGCAACTTCAACTGATCAGTAGCAGGAACCCTGCTGATGGCAAATCGGGATGCGGCCGTTGAGACCGCATCCCGATTTTACGTTTGCTGTTACGCTTCCGTCCGGGCGCTCAGCAGCTGCGCCGCGGCATGCCGCAGGGCGGCCCGCGGATCGTTCAGCGACTGACGCAGGCCGTCCGTGCCGTCCTGGCAGCCGAGGGTGTGCAGCGCGTGCCAGAGGCCCAGGGCCAGCATGTGCAGCCGCTCGTTGAGCAGCGGGTCCTCCGGCGGGTGCCGCAGCTCAGGCAGCGCCAGGATTTTTCTGATCAGCGGCGCAAGGGAAAGGTCATGGCGCCGCTGGGCGACCCAGCCGAAGCACTCGCACCAGCAGTAGATGCCCGCCCGCAGATCGGCCCAGTCCCGCCCGCCGGATTGAAGCCTTTCCTGGATTTCAGCCATCAGCGGATAGATGTCCGTGCCCGGCGCATATGCGAGGGCGTTGATCAGATAGACCGCCTCCGGCATCAGCCCGTGATCCGGCAGCAGCTGGCCATAATTGACAGAACCCGCGCGGCGAGGAAGCCCCGGCTTAGCTTCATCCAGCATACGCCGGACGGCGGAGACGATCTCCCCCGCGCCGACTTCGTCGCGGTGCCAGAGCAGCAGGCGCGCCAGCTGCAGCCGCAGAGCCGGGGTATCGGCCTGCGCATACCGGGCGCGGAGAAGCGGGACCGCCTCACGGCTGTCCGCCAGCAGGATGCGGATCAGCGGCTGGATCTCGCTTTCGCAGGCGGTGACCGGCGCGTCGAGCCATTCCCACGCCTCTGACCCGTCCAGGGCAGCCACGACGTCCGCCAGGGGCGCCCTCACCGGTTCGTCGGGAAAGTCAGCACAGCCCCCCAGGTCGCGAATGCGCTGTTCCACGCCGGTCGCCTGCGTGCAGTCTGTGCCCTGCTCCATGGCGCAGCCGGCCAGCGCCGCGAGGGCCAGGCCCTGATTCTGCAGATCCGCCTGCATGCGGATCCCCGGGAAGGCGTCATGGGTGCAGCTGATCGCCTTCCCGCCGATCAGCAGGCCGGAAATCATGTTTCCCTCAGGGTCTGCCGGGATCACCGCGCCGCGTGGGATCACAAACAGCTGATTGGGCGGCAGCAGGCCGAAATAGCACAGCTCGCTCGTCAGGCGGCCCTTGGGATCATAATTGCTGAAGCAGGTGTACAGCGGATCGCAGACCGGCGTCCTCAGCAGCAGGTTTTCCAGCGTGACCGTGTCCAGGCCTTTGATGTGCCGGGATTCTCTCATGGCCACATAGGCCCCGTGATCATACATCTCCCGGCCGAGGGTCCGCCCGGTCACGATAAAGCGCGTATAGTCCTCCGGATCATCCTCCCGGACCATGGTGGAAAAGTTGTTCCGGTAGCTGTCCGGAGTGGGGTATTGCGCCAGGGACGCCCAATAGGTCAGGCCGTCCGTTTCGCTGCCGTATACGCTCCCCGCGCCGGCCATGACGCAGATATCGCCGTCTCCGGTGCCATCGATGGTCATTCCGGCCCGGATCAGGTGAAGGACGCCGTTCTGGGCATAATAAACGCCTGTCAGCCTGCGCTGATCACAGACAACGCCGCAGGCGATACAGCCGAAGCGCACGTCCACCCGCGCCTTCAGACATAATCCGAGCAGAGCATGCGCCTTCAGGTCCGGCGAAAAATGATCATTTTCATTCCACAGTCCCGCCCGGGCGGGCTGATGATATTTCCGACGGCAGGCGGCGACGGCTTCGTCAATGATGGCGGTCGCACCGGTGCGCAGACCGAACCAGTAGGTGCTGACACCTCCCACCGTCGCAGATCCGCCCAGCTGCCGGTTCATTTCAAGCAGCACCGTCTTCTTTCCCTGCCGGGCGCTGAACAGCGCCGCTGAAGCGCCAGCGGTGCCTCCACCCACCACCAGCACATCACAGGTCTCCTCCGCCAGACAGGCGGTCAAACCGGTCATCAGATCACCGGACACAGAGGGCAGCGCAGGCATGGCTGACATGCCGGCGCGGACGGCGTCCTCCACGGGGAAGCCGCCGGAGTAAGCCGGCTCTGTCCCGCCCCGCGCGACGATACTCCCCGGCCGCATGGCGCTGAGCGCCTGCTCATACCGCAGGTAACGCTCCTGTGCCGTACATCCGGTGTGAGAGACAGGCACGTTCATCATCCGGTGCTTTCCGTCCCGCAGGGTGTGCAGCATGTAGCTGTCCGGGCAGCCAGGGACCAGGCCCCGGCAGTCGTACAGCCGGGAAAAGCCGACGCTGTACAGTCCCGATTTGGTGGCAAAAAGGGCTGTGTCAGCGGACCAGCCCACGATCTGGGCGGCATATAAAAGCCGGACGCCGGACTGCCGCATCAGGCGTTCACCGTGTTTTTTCAGGCGGTCGGGATGCAGATATCCGGTGTCCTGATCGACGCAGTCGGCGGGAAAGAGCCGTTCACGCCATTCGGAATCGCTCACCGCAGGCGCACGGAGATCGCCCGCGCTGAAAATCTCCTCATACAGGCAGGTAGCGGCCGATATCAGCAGCACCTGGCAGCCGCGCCTGCTTTCCCTGAGCGCGCAGGCCATGGCGGCCGTGTTCCCGCCCGCCACCAGGACGTCACAGTCATTCAGTTTTCTGAGGAGGAATGTGTCCATCTCTGATCGTCATCAGTAATGGTACTCACGGTAGAAGTCTTTGAACCACGGGGTATAGTAGTTGGCGAACGCCTGCCGCAGAGCGCAGATGCGTTCGTCCGCGTCCGCCAGCAGCGACGGCGGACAGTGGCCGAAGGTCAGCCAGTCGAAGTGGCGAGCGCAGAGCTTGTCCAGGCTCCCGCGCCAGGCCTGCTCATCAGAGCCGATCTGCGCGCTGAAGCCGCCGTGAAGGGTATCGCCCGCGATCAGCAGCGTCATCCCGATATGGTGCTCTAATACGAAGCAGCAGGAGCCCCGGGTATGCCCCGGCGTATGCAGCAGCGTGACAGAGCCGGCGTCCACGTCCAACTGAAAATCCTCCGTCAGGTCCCCGTCCACGGGGATCGGAGCAGGCTGAACGCCGTACAGCAGGGAGGCGCTCGTCAGCGCCGCGTCCCCAGTTTCGACCTGCCGGCGGTCCAGCGGATGCACGTAAAGCCGGGTACCAAACTGTTCCCTGAACAGATGCGCGCCGCCCAGGTGATCGTAATGTCCATGGGTGGCGAACACCGCCCGGATGCGGGCAGGATCAAAGCCGAGGAAACGGATATTCTCTGTGATTTGGCCGAAGCCTTCCGGGGTGCCGCAGTCGATCATGTACAGCGCATCACCCGCCGTCAGCAGGTAGGCCGATGCGTCGAAGGAATGTGAGCGCGCCGGCCCGCCCACCTGGTAGATGCCGGGAAGCAGTTTCATACGGATTTATCCCCCGCTTTCTTCTGGATCATTGGTTTCTGCCGCCATTATACTGTGGCACTGACCGGCTGTCAATGAAAACAAGGATGAAATCGGACCGTAGCGCAGAGAACTTCTGCGTTGTTCGTCACATCGCTCTGAATATTCTGAAGATTTATCGTTTGATTATTTTGAAGGACCTTCCAACGCAATAAACTCAACAAACAGTTTCCCTTCCAGAGCGCTTTCGGAAGACGTCATCGTTCTCTTCAGATTCAGCCGATCCAAAACAATCAGATTCAGCCGATCCAAAACAATCAGATTCAGCCGATCCAAAACAATCAGAGATCGTTGACAAAACCCGTTCCGCATGATACTATACCCACTGGCGGCTGAAGCCGTCCCCGGGCTTGCAAGAGCAGGCTGTTTTGATTGAAGGCTTCACAACAATCCGGTATCACGAAGGTGCCGAAGGCCATCCGAAGGTGGCTGTGGGCGCCTTTTTTCTGTGTTGCCCGGCGTCGCCTGCATGGTCCGCCGGGACGATCGACCGGCTGTTGCCCCCATCGATCACCCCACCAAACGGAGAGGAGTACCGTGATGCTTCAAAAAGCAATTTCTCTGATTCTGGCGCTGTGCCTGCTCTGCTGTCTGTATGTGTCGGCGTCTGCCCTGACCTTTACCGACGCCCACGGGAATGAGATTGAACTGGACGAGACACTCGAGGCTTATACCGGCGCCGTGCTCTACGGCGCGGAGGACGCTGCCCGCCAGGCTGAAACCAACCTGGGCGATCTCTGGACCGACGCCCTGCGCTGGTTCGCCGCTTCGGGAACCATCAACGAGTATTTTGAAGAAGACGACGTGACCGCCGGCAACACCAGCGTCGCCGTGGATGCCGATCACATCGTGGCCCTGTGGAACGGCGGCAATCTGCGCGCGGATGTTCCACAGGGCAAGTTCGGCGCGGAGCAGCTGGCCGAAGTGCTGCCCTATCCCAACAAGGTGGCTGTCGTCTATATGACCGGCGCGCAGCTGCTGGAGGCGCTGGAGGCCGCCTCTCAGGGCCTTCCCTACACCGCGGATACCGCCGCCGTCTGCGCATCCTTCATGCAGGTGGCAGGCCTGAAATACACTGTGGACACGGCCATCCCCTTTGATCAGGGTGAAGCCTACGGCGATAAAGGCTGGTTCAAAGCGACGTCCCTGGGCCGCGTGACCATTGAGGAAGTGAACGGGCAGCCCTTTGACCCGGAAGCGACCTATGCCGTGATTACCAGCAACGCCAACTTCAACGGCATGGATTCATCCTACATCTTTGCCGCCGCTGCCGAGGCCGACGCTCGCAGCACCATCACCACCGCCGCGGTGCGGGATGTGGTGTGGCTGTACATCGCCAATGAGTTCAGCAACCAGATCGGCGAAGCCTACGCCGCCGCGCAGGGCCGCATTACCATCAAATAAACGCTTTCAGGAGAACACATGCGTCCGGAATTTGAAAAACTGCTCGCAGAAATTGAAAAGGTGATCGCCGGAAAGCGGGATGTGATTCAGAAGATCCTGACCGCGATGCTGGCGGACGGCCATGTGCTGCTGGACGATGTGCCGGGCGTGGGCAAGACCACGCTGGCCGTCGCGATCAGCCGGGCCATGGACCTGAACTGCAAGCGCGTACAGTTTACTCCGGACGTCCTTCCCTCGGACCTGGTCGGCTTCTCCATGGTTGACCGGCAGAACGGCGGATTGAACTATCATGAGGGCGCGCTGAACAGCGCCCATCTGCTGCTGGGTGACGAGATCAACCGGGCCTCCAGCAAGACGCAGTCCGCCCTGCTGGAGGCCATGGAGGAGCGCCAGGTAACGGTCGACGGTGTGACCCATCCGCTGCAGCGGCCCTTCCTGGTCATCGCCACGCAGAACAGCGTGGGCGCCGCCGGCACGCAGTTTTTACCCTACGCGCAGATCGACCGGTTCCTGATGCGGCTGTCGCTGGGCTATCCTGATTATGCCGCGCAGATGGAAATGCTCAGGAACCGGCAATCCGTCAATCCGGTCGACCGGGTACAGCGTGTAATCACCAGGGATGAATGGATCCAAATGCAGGCGAAAGCGCGGCAGGTGACCTCCAGGGAGGCCATTCTGGATTATATCACCCGCCTGACGATGGCCTCCCGGGAGCATGCGGCGGTGGAGGTGGGCATCAGCCCCCGCGGCGCCCTGTTCTTGGACAGGACAGCGAAAGCCCATGCCTTCCTGGACGGGCGTGATTACGTCACCGGCAGCGATGTACAGGCCGTGTTCAGGGATGTGTGCGCCCATCGTGTGCTGCTGAAGGCAGATGCCGTTCAAACAGTCGACGGCGTGCTGAACGAGCTGCTGGACACCGTGGACAATCCCGACCGGCACAGCCGCGGGCTGCTGAAACGATGAACAGACGGAATTGGGTCTGGGCGCTGTGGACCGCGCTGGCTGCCCTGCTGTACTTTTTTGAAAACGGCACCGGCACCCGGATCGTCCTGGCCTGTTCCGTGCTGCTGCCGATGGTCCCGATCATCCGACGCAGCCTTCTGGGACCGGATGAAAACGCCATGCATCCCCATACCACCGCGTATCCCATCAGCGCGCTGGCGGACCGGGAGACGGACAGCCCCGGCGGCGTGCGGGCCTATCTGCCCGGCGATCCCGTGAACCGCATCCACTGGAAGCTCAGCGCCAAGCGGGACGAGCTGCTGGTGCGGGAGCCGGCACACAGCCGGATGGCAGCAGAAGCCGAACAGCTGGCCCCATTGAAAGCTGAACAGCCTACCGTCCGACGACACGGAAAGCCGGTATTCCTGATCGGTTTTTCGGTCGTTTTGTTGTCGTTGGTGCTGTCGATCGCGGTTCCCACTGCGCGGCAGGGGATGAAGGCTTTGCTGAATCGTCTGTACGACGCCAGCGAAGCGGTGAACGCCTATGCCTATGAGCGTTTTGCCGTTCCCGCCGATGCGCCCGTCATTCTCTGTGCTGTGCTGCTGGGCATCATGGCGTTTTCCCTGTTGGGAATGACGATCCTTTCCGGCAGCCGCCGGATGGCGCTGGGCCTGATGGCGGGCTGTGCGCTGTTTCAGGTGTATTTTGGCCTGCCGTTCCCGGCCTGGGTGAACGTGCCGCTGTTGGCGGTATTCGTCCTCTGGATGATGAGGCGTCCCTGGCGCAGAGAGCCTGTCCTGTCCGCGCTGGCGGGCGTGGCCGTTCTCGCCCTGACCGTCGTCCTGGTCTGGCCCGGCGTGGACGCCGCCACCGAATCCTCCTCCGAGGCCGTCCGGGACAGACTGAGTCAGGCGGCGCAGTCCGTCACCGGCGTCACGATGGAGCAGCCGGCTGGAGAAAAAGAGACCC
>CAMNEH010000074.1 GCA_946536315.1 uncultured Clostridia bacterium | reverse complement strand
AAACGATCAGGTAAAGGGGCTGTTGCAGAAGCGTGAAAATCTGCAACAGCCCCTTAAAATTGCGCTCCGACTTACGGCAGCAGTGACTGCGCCGCCATCTGGCTGACGGCGCGTTTGAGCGCGATCTTGCCATGCGCGTAGGTCAGGCCGCCCTGCTGGTAGACCACATACGGCGCGCGCATCGGGCCGTCCGCGGACAGCTCGATGGAGGCGCCGGCCACAAATGTGCCCGCGGCCATGATGACCGGGTCCTGATAGCCGGGCATGTCCCACGGCTCCGGCACGACGTGGCTGTCGACCGGCGACGCCGCCTGGATGGCCTGGCAGTAGGCGACCATGCGCTCCGGCGAATCCATCTGGATCGCCTGGATGATATCCGCCCGTTCCGCGTCGGAGGCCGGGACCGTTTTCCGGCCCATGCGCTCGAACACCTTGGCCGTCAGCAGGCTTACCTGCAGCGCCTCGCGCACGGTGTGCGGCGCCATGAACAGCCCCTGGAAAAACGGCCGGTAGCTGCCCGCGTAGCTGCCCACCTCGCGCCCGATGCCCGGCGCGGTCAGGCGGGATTCCACCCGGCGGATGGCCGCCAGGGTGCCCGCGACATATCCGCCCGTCGGCGCCAGGCCGCCGCCCACATTCTTGATCAGGCTGCCCGCCATGACGTCCGCGCCGTAATGCAGCGGCTCCTCGTCACAGACGAACTCGCCGTAGCAGTTGTCCACCATCAGGAAAATATCCGGCCGTACCGCCTTCACGGCCGCGAAGAGCGGCGCCATCTGCGCCGGCGTCACTGACGGCCGCAGCGCGTAGCCGCGGCTGCGCTGGGTCAGGATGACGCGCGTTTCGGGCCGGATGGCCTTCAGCACCGCGTCCACGTCGATGCCCGCGGCGGTCATGGGCACGGCGCTGAAGCTGACGCCCATCTCCCTGAGCGAGCCCGGCGCATCGCCGGCGATCCCGATCACCTCGTCCAGCGTATCGTACGGCTTTTCCGTCGCGCTCAGCAGATGGTCGCCCGGGCGCAGCAGCCCCGCCAGGCACATCGCCAGCGCGTGCGTTCCGGAGGCGATCTGCGGGCGCACGATGGCCGCCTCCGCTTGGAACAGCTTTGCGTATACGCGCTCCAGCGTATCCCGGCCCTGGTCGTCATAGCCGTAGCCATTGGTGGGGTTGAAATGCCTGAGCGCGATCTGCTCCTCGGCAAACACCCTGAGCACACGCTCCGTCAGGCGCTCCTCCCGCGCCGCCAGCTCAGCGAAGCGGCCGGCCAGCGCGGCCTCCGCCTCCATCAAAACAGCGTCAAGGTTGCTTTGTGTCATTTTGCTTCTCCATGTTGCTTCGTCTCTCCATCAGTTCATCAAACGCGCTGTCCAGCGTCCTGCCCGCGGTCATGGCGATCCAGCGGATGCGCGGATCGGCGCGGAACCATGTCAGCTGGCGCTTGGCATAGTGCCTGGACCGCAGGCGGATGAGGTCGGCCGCCTCGGCGAGCGGCATCTCCCCGTTCAGGACGGGGATCAATTCCTTGTACCCGATGCCCTGCATCGCCTGCGCGTCGGCCGGCACGCCGCGCTCCAGCAGGCGGCGCACCTCATCCGTCAGTCCCTGCGCGAGCATGACGTCCACCCGGGCGTCGATGCGCCGGTAGAGCGTTTCCCTGGGCCAGTCCAGCGCGAACAGGATAAAGCGCCAGGGCGCGTCCGCGGGGTCGGGCGGCTTCTGTTCTGAAAATCGCTCGCCGGTCAGTTCAAACACCTCCAGCGCGCGGATGACGCGGCGCAGGTCGTTGGGGTGCAGGCGGTCCGCGCTGGCGGGGTCCGCCGCGCGCAGCCGGTCGTGCACGGCCTGTACGCCCTCCTGCGCCGCCATTCGCTCATACCGGTCGCGGATTTCCTGGCTGCCGCGCACGTACCCGAAGTCCATCGGCTGTGACAGCCCGCGCAGGTAAAAGCCCGTGCCGCCCACCAGGATCGGCGCGGCCACGCTGTCCAGCAGCGGCCTGGCCAGCGCGGTATATTCGGTGACCGAAAACGGCTGCGCCGGGTCCGCGATGTCCAGCAGATGGTGCGGCGCGACCGCGCGCTCCTCCGCGGTCGGTTTGGCCGTGCCGATGTCCATGCCGCGATAGATCTGCATGGAGTCCATGCAGAGGATCTCGCCGCGGACCGCCTGCACCAGCCGCAGGGACAGCGCGGTCTTCCCGCTGGCGGTCGGCCCGACCAGGCCGTACACCGCTTTCCTGTCCATGCCGCCGCCCTTCGCCCCGTCCGGGATCACTGCTGGATCCTCCGGAAGCGCTTGTCCAGGTCCGTATGCGTCACGGTGATCATCAGCGGGCGGCCATGCGGACACGTGGGCGGGATGCGGCTGTTCAGGATCTCCGTCACCAGCCAGGTCAGCTCCTCCTCAGGTACGCGCTCGCCGCCCTTGACGGCGTGCTTGCAGGCCGTGGTCGCGATGCGCAGCTTTTTGTCGTAATCGTCCAGCCGTCCGTACTGCGCCAGCTCATCGAGGCTGTCACGCAGGCAGGACGCCGCCTCCGTCTGGCCCAGCACCACCGGCAGGCCGCGCACGACCAGCGTATCCTCACCCATCGCCTCCACGTCGTAGCCCAGCCCCTGCAGCAGGGACTGGCTGTCCAGGTAGGCCGCGTACTCGGTGCGGTTGACCGGTACGGTCAGGGGCACCAGCAGCGTCTGGCTGACCGGCGCCTGCGCCGTTTCCCGCAGCAGGCGCTCGTACAGCACGCGCTCATGCGCCGCGTGCTGGTCGCAGAATACCAGCTGATCCCCGTATTCGAACAGGATATAGGTGCCAAACGCGACTCCGATCAGCCTGGCCGCGGCGTCCTGCGCGGTTTGCGGCAGCTGCTGCTGTTCCGGCGCGGCGGGCGCAGGCTCCTGCGCAGCAGGCACAGGCTCCCGCGCCATCACCGGCGTCGGCGCGGCGGCGCTGAGCGCGCCTGTCACAGGCGCCAGGGGCCGGAGCGGCGCGTCCTCCGCCGGCGCGGGTTTTTTTCCATCGTCCGATGCCAACGCGGGCGGCGTCTCCGACGGACGTGGCGTCGGCGGCGTCCCCGACGGTGTTTCCGCTGGGCGCAGCATGGACACTCCCTGCGGCGTTTCCGCCTGCCGCGGCATCACCGGCGTCATCTGCGGCGGGCGGAAGTCCGGCGCAGCGGCCTGCACGGTCACCTTCGGCGCGGGCTGGCGCGACGGCGTTTTCAGCGGGTCCTCAAACAGCCTCGGCTTCAGCAGGTCCTCCTGCTGGGTCGCCTCCAGCGCAGTTCGGACCGCCGTTTCCACCGCGTCGCGGACGCCCTGCTCGTTCTGGAAACGGATTTCCCACTTATTGGGATGAACGTTGACGTCCGTCAGCTCGTAGGGCATGGTCAGGTGCAGCGCGCACATGGGAAACCGTCCGATCATCACGCGCTGGTGACAGGCCGTCTCCACCGCGTTGGCGAGCAGCGCGCTCTTCATGACGCGGCGGTTGATGAAAAAGTATTCCTGTGAGCGATTGCTGCGCGACACGTCGCCCACGCCCACATAGCCCTCCACGATCACCCCGCCGCTCACGCCCTTCACCGGCGTCAGCATTCTGAGCACATCCAGCCCGTAGATGCTGAGCAGCGCGTTTTTCAGCTGCCCGTCCCCCGGACTGAAATACACGGTTTTCCCATCCGCCAGATAGCGGAAGCTGATATCCGGCCTGGACAGGATCAGCCGCGCCATCAGCTCTGTCACGCCGGCGGTTTCATAGGCCGGCTTTTTCAGGAACTTCCTGCGGACCGGCGCGTTGTAGAACAGATCCTTCACCTGGACCGAGGTCCCCAGCGGCGACGCAGCCTCCGCGATGGACGTGATCACGCCGCCGTCGTTGACCGCCTGCATGCCCGTCTCCGCGTCGGCGGTACGCGTGGTCAGCTTCACGTGGGCCACCGCCGCGATGGAGGCGAGCGCCTCGCCGCGGAAGCCCAGCGTGGCCACCTGCCACAGGTCGTCCGTGCTGCGGATTTTGCTGGTCGCGTGCCGCTCGAACGCCATTTTCAGCTCGGACGCGGGAATGCCGCTGCCGTTGTCCGTCACGGAAAAGCTCCTGAGCCCGCCCTCGCGGATGTCCACCGTCACAGCGGTCGCCCCCGCGTCCAGCGCGTTTTCGATCAGCTCCTTGATCGCCGCCGATGGCCGCTCCACGACCTCGCCCGCCGCGATCTGCCCGATCACCTCGGGGGACAGACGGATAATTTTCTGCATGCTGCACCTGCCCTTACGGTCACATTCCGTGGTCCGGCCCCGCGTTATCCGCTGCGAACCACGCGGCTCATTATACCATCCCGCATGGGTTTTGTAAATCAGGCGTCCCGGGCGCGGGACAGGGACGTCCGTCCCCCTTGCGGTCACTGTTCACGAAGCGAACCGTGACCGTCCTGTCCGGTCTGGCAGAGGGCGTCCAGCGCCTGGTTCATGTGGCGGCGCAGGCTCATCCCGGACAGGTAGACGCCATAGCGCGCCTGGTAGCGCTCCGTCAGGTCCTGCCAGCGGGTGTGCTCGATGCAGCGCTGCGTCAGCAGGAAGCGGCTCTCGTCCGGGAGCGTGGCGAGCAGGAAATCCGTGATGGCCAGCTGCGCCTCCAGCTCCGCCGCCTCGCGGGCCATGCGCCTCAGCTGCGCCGCGCACAGGCGCATTTCATCCGTCAGGGTATATTCCGCCGCCTTCAGCGCCAGCGCGGCGGTCGGGTCGCCCACGCCGCCCCGGCGCACGGCGTCCATGGCCGGCGCGCGGCCGATGGCCTGCAGCTCGTCCGCCTTGAGCCGTTCCAGCCGTTCGCGCATGAGCGGGATGCAGCGCTGCAGATATTCCAGCCGCGCCCGGTCGGACCGGTTGCGCCACAGCCTTTGTTCCATCATCTGCCGTTCCATCAGTCAATTCCTCCTTCGTCCATGCGCGCGGCGCGCAGGAGAGCGTGGTATTCCCCCAGCGTCATCGCGTCCGGCGCCTGCAGGTGCCGACGCAGCGTTCGGGCCGACAGCCCGGCGCTGTACGCCAGGTCCTCCAGCGTCACGCCGTTTTTCCGCGCGCGGTCGATGGCCGCGCGCAGCCAGTCCGTCGGGCCTGCCGTGACGGCGGGCTTTGCCTGCTTCGTTGGCGGGCGGCGCGTTCCCGTCCGCGGGGCCAGGCGCAGCGGGTTGTCTGAGCCCTTCCGGCGCGCCGGCGGCCGCCGCTTCCGCCGGTGCGCGCATTTGAACGCCGCCGCTCTCGCCGGGTCCCTCAGCGGCGCCGCGACCGATTCGATCGCCCACGCGAGCGTCTCATCGTCCGGCGCGGGGTATGCCAAATACATCGTTCTCATCCTCCTTGTCGTTTGATTCCCATTTTCTGGGATCGCGGACTCATTATAAAACGGACAAGCCGCGCCTGGCAAGGTCAGGTTTGTCCGCTGTTTCAGAGGATGCCCGTTAATATTTTTATGTATTATCAGACGAATTTCGCTTTGCCGTCTTTATTTTCCCGGCGCCGGTGAAGATGGAACAATTGATGAACGCAACTTCATAAATCCTTAACAATTGGGAAAGTCGAGGTTATCCGGCGGCGCCGTCCTTCCAAAGCAGGAAAGGCATGTACACCCCGCCCTGCACGCTGCGCCCGATGAAGGCCACATAGCGGCCCGTTTTGGTGTCATACCAGTCCGAGAAGGGCACGCGGGACGGCGTGGTGCGGAGATAATGCGCCAGCGGGGCGATCAATTGCCTGAACACCCGCGGGTCCCGCGCCATCGCGGCGGACCAGACCTGCCAGTCGGATTTGGTGTAATCCGCGCGGGAATCCAGCGGCAGGCCGAACTCGTTCAGCCGGGCGAGGTAGCTGGCCGTTTCCCCCGCATAAAACTCCCCGGGCAGCAGGTCCAGGCCGAGCGCCTGATCCCACACCAGATTGTACTTCATGCTCCAGCCGCCGCCACCGAAGGTCAGCGCGGTGCCTTCCTGGGCCCCGGCGCGCGTCCGCCAGGCCTTCGCCATCTCCGCGGCGCGGCCCGCCCAGCGCGCGGCCTCGTCCGGCCGGCCCAGCCGGCGCAGCAGACGCGCCCAGCAGGCGATGCCGACGATGGCCTTCGCGGACAGGTTCACGTTCCGGGCCAGGTGCCCGGCGAAGTCATCGGTGCAGAGCTGCTCGCCGGGGTCCTCCCCATACCGGTCCAGATACCTTACCCAGGTTTCCAGCAGGCCCGCGTATTGACGGATCAGGTCGTCCTCCGCGCCGAAGGACGCCGCGGCTTCCAGCATGATCAGCATGTTGCCGCACTCCTCGACCGGCATCTGGTAGCGCGTGTCGTACACCTGCGTCCCGGCGGGATACAGGTAATAGGGCGGCGGCGTCTGCCCGTTGGGCAGGGGCCGCCTGGCGGCGTACACCTGCCCGGTCGCCCAGGGATAACGCCCCACGTCGTGCGGCGCGAAGTCCTCCTGCCACACCGGCATGGACGCGAACGCCAATACCGGCCTGCACAGCGCGTTGACCAGCTCCGGGCAGAACGCCAGGAACAGCGGGATCGACGGATAGCTGACGTCCACCGTACCGATGCAGCCATTGGAATCGTTCTCCTTGGAAAGGAAGGCCATTTCCCCCTGCGGCGTGGCGATCAGCTTGTGCGCCGCGAAGGTGTGCCGCCAGGCGGCCGAAGCGATCAGCGCGTAATCCGCGCCGCCGATCGCCTCCGCGCGGGAGAGCACCCGCTCGTCCAGCGCGGCGCAGGCGGCGTACAGGGCGTCGTGACGTCCGGCGAATTCCGCGAGCGCCTGGGGCAGTGTTTTCCCATTCCTGAACGCCCACGCCCTGCAGCAGACGCCGAAGTAGTTGACCGACGCGACGTCGTCGTAGCCCAGCATCAGGTAGCCGCCGGCCGGCGTCTCTCCGGCCGTCAGGTCGCGGGCATAGCGCAGGCCGTGCGCCAGCCGGCTGCACTTGCCTTCCGGCGCGGCCAGGTACAGGTATCCCCAGTCAATGGTGATATGGTCTCCGGAATGCCCCAGCACCCGCTGCTGCGCCTGGCCGGTCATGGCCATGCTCAGACCGCCGAGGGCGAATTCCTCCCCGACCATGGGCGGCGGCACCTGCCCGTCATAGCACAGCGCGTCCCCGGCGAAAAAACGGATGGACGCCTGATGCGCGCGCCCGTCCAGCGCGCGCAGGGACCAGTCCACAAAGGTCACCGGGGTCGACAGCGCGTCCAGATCATCCGGCAGCGCCGGCGACCAGAAGGTCACGGTCAGCTCCACCCCCGCCGCCGTGAGGACACTGACGGTGCGGGTGGGCGTCACCCGCAGGGACACGGTCTGCATGCCCGGGCATGAGCTCCGTCCCAGCCAGCCATATTCGCGCCCGTCGATGACGAGACGCCCGTCCAGGGGCTTGGGCGCGCCGGACCAGTGGACCGGCGTCGCGGCATCCAGCGTGTCCCCGGGCAGCCAGACAGAAAAATAAGGGTCGTTCGCGATCAGCGGCCATGCCGGCAGACGGTCAATCATGTTCTCCATAAGCGCCTCCTTTGGCATCTTTCCCATATACATACCACAGTTGGCGGAGGATATCAACGCCCCGACAGAAATTATTTCTGATATTTCAACACAAAGTCTCAGCGATGTGGTATAATCGGACAGCATCGGCGGTGTCTCGTCCGCCGAAGGTTCACGCAGCGTGCAAAAGCATACGGAGGGATCTGCCATGTCCGAAAAACGCATCAGCAAAATCGTCATCACAGGCGGGCCGTGCGCCGGGAAAACCACAGCCATGAGCTGGATACAGAACGCGTTCACCAAGCTCGGTTATACCGTGCTCTTCGTGGACGAAACGGCGACCCAGCTGATTTCGGGCGGCGCGGCGCCGTGGCTGGCCACCTCCAACCGGGACTACCAGTGGCGGCTGATCGGGCTGCAGCTGGCCAAGGAGACGGCCTTTGAAAAGCTCGCGGACATCCTGCCGGGCAGCAAAGCGCTGATCGTGTGCGACCGCGCCGCCATGGACAACCGCGCGTACATGACGGACGACGAATTCGACTGGGTGCTTTCTCAGCTCGGCACCAACGCGGTCAGCCTGCGCGACCGGTACGACGCGGTGTTCCACCTGGTGACCGCCGCCAAGGGCGCGGAAAAGTACTATACCCTCGCGAACAACGCCGCGCGCACCGAGACCGTCGCCGAGGCCGCCGCGCTTGATGACCGGCTGGTTTCCGCGTGGACGGGCCATCCGCACTTCCGGCTGATCGACAACTCCACCGGCTTCGAGGAAAAAATGCTGCGCCTGATCCGCGAGATCACCACGTTCCTGGGCGAGCCGATCCCGCTGGAGATCGAACGGAAATACCTGATTGCCCTTCCCGACCTGCAGGCGCTGGGCGGGCGGCCCAACTGCGAGCGCGTGGACATTGTCCAGACCTACCTGAAGACCGACGACCCGTCGGAGGAGGTCCGCATCCGCCAGCGCGGCGCAGACGGGCACTTCATTTATTTCAAGACGCGCAAGAAAAAGCTGACCGACCTCAAGCGCATCGAGGAGGAGGAGCGGCTGACCCAGGACGAATACCTGGCGCTGATGGTGCAGGCCGACCCGGCCTGCCGCCCCATTCGCAAGCAGCGCTACTGTCTGAGCGAAAACGGGCTGTATTACGAAATCGATATCTTCCCCGACTGGGACGGCCTCGCCCTGATGGAGATCGAGCTGAACAGCGAAGACCAGGCTGTCGTCTTTCCCGAGGGCATTCGGGTCCTCCGCGAGGTGACCGGCGACCCCGCCTACAGCAACCGCCAGCTGGCGCAGCTGCCGGGCAAATAACCCTGGATCCATCACCGCTCTATCCTCATATTGACTTTATCTCCGCGGGCTTGACAGGGATGAGGCGCAGTGGTATTATACATATGAACGATTGCTCAATTGTTTAATTTTCGAAAGGAGCTGCAGTCATGAAGAAGTCGTATAAAATCGAAGTGGATTGCGCGAACTGTGCCAGGAAAATGGAGGAGGAGGCGAACGCGACGCCCGGCGTGCAGGAAGCGGTGGTCAATTTTATGCTGCTGAAGATGAACGTCACCTTTGAGGAAGGCGCGGACGCGAAGGCCGTGATGCGCGCCGTGCGCGACAACTGCAAGCGCGTCGAGGACGACTGCGAAATCTATCTGTAACCGGAGAAGGTGGGCAGGATGACATCCAAACAGAAAAAGACGCTGGTCCGCATTGTAGTGGCTTCTGCGCTCACGGTCGCGCTGATGATCCTCCGGCCGGAAAACCGCTGGCTGGCGCTGGGGCTGTACCTGATTCCCTATCTGATCGCAGGCTATGACATCCTGCGCAAGGCAGCCAAGGGCATTGCGCACCGGCAGCCCTTTGACGAGTGCTTCCTGATGGCGGTGGCGACCATCGGCGCGTTCGCCCTCGGCGAATACACCGAGGGCGCGGCGGTGATGATCTTTTACCAGATCGGCGAGCTTTTCCAGAGCTACGCCGTCGGCAAGAGCCGCCGCTCCATCGCGGAGCTGATGGACATCCGCCCGGATGTGGCCCGCCGCCGCCTGGAAGACGGCACGCTCAAAGAGGTGGACCCGGACGAGGTGGAGATCGGCAGCGAAATCGTCGTGAATCCCGGAGAGAAGATCCCGATCGACGGCGAAGTCCTCGCCGGTGAAGCACGGCTGGATACCGCCGCGCTGACGGGCGAAAGCGTGCCACGCACCGTCCGCACGGGCGACACGGTGCCCAGCGGATGCATCTGTCTGGACGGGGTCCTGCGCATCCGCACGACCCGCGAATTCGGCGAGTCCACCGCGAGCCGCATCCTGGAGCTGGTCGAGAACGCCTCCAGCCGGAAATCGCGATCCGAGGCGTTCATTTCCCGCTTCGCGCGCGTCTACACGCCCGCGGTCTGCATCGGCGCGGCCGCGCTCGCCATCCTGCCGCCGGTCATCCGGCTGCTGATGGGACAGCCCGCCGACTGGATGGACTGGATCTACCGCGCGCTGACCTTCCTGGTCATCAGCTGTCCGTGCGCGCTGGTCATCTCCATTCCCCTCAGCTTTTTCGCCGGCCTGGGCGTCGCGTCGCGGCACGGCGTGCTGATCAAGGGCGCCAACTACCTGGAAACGCTCGCCGGCACGGACACGGTCGTATTCGACAAGACGGGCACGATGACGCGCGGCGTGTTCGAGGTCGCGGGCATCCACCATTCCGCTGTGCCCGACCGGTACACCCTGCGGGTCGCGGCGCACGCGGAGCGGCATTCCACCCATCCCATCGCCGCCAGCATTCGCGCCGCCTATGGCGAAGCGCTGGACGAAGCGGCCATCGGCGAGGTGCGTGAGCTGCCCGGACGCGGCGTGCAGGCGGATGTGGACGGCAAAACGGTGCTGGTCGGCTCAGAGCGGCTGATGCAGGATCGCGGCATCGCCTGCGTGCCCTGCAGCCACGCCGGCACCGTGGTCCATGTGGCCGAGGAGGAACGCTACCTGGGACACATCCTGATTTCCGATCAGCTGAAGCCCGGCGCCGCCGAGGCCGTCGCCTCGCTGCGCGGGCTGGGCGTGCGCAGGATCGTCATGCTGACGGGCGACCGCGAGGAGAGCGCCAGGGAGATCGCGGACACGCTGGGCGTGGACGAGCTGCACAGCGGCCTGCTGCCGGACGGCAAGGTGACGGAGGTGGAGCGCCTGCTCAAGGACAGCCGTGGCGCGCTCGCGTTTGTGGGCGACGGCATCAACGACGCCCCGGTCCTGTCGCGCGCCGACGTCGGCATCGCCATGGGCGGCCTGGGCAGCGACGCGGCCATCGAGGCCGCGGACGTCGTGCTGATGGACGACGACCCGCGCAAGCTGGCCACGGGCATCCGCCTGGCGAGGAAGTGCATGCGGATCGTGAAGGAAAACATCTGGTTCTCCATCGGGGTCAAGCTGCTGTGTCTGGCGCTCGGCGCGCTCGGCCTGGCCAGCATGTGGCTGGCGATCTTCGCAGACGTCGGCGTGATGGTGCTGGCCGTGCTCAACGCGGTGCGCATCCTGCTGGACCGCGGAAGCAAAAAGGAGACAACATGAGCGAACGGTATGATATCGGCGTGGAATGCTGCGAGGAACTGGAGGTGCACACCGGCGTCGTCAACGCGGCGCGGGCCGGCCTGCCCGACGAAAACAGCATGCAGGACCTGGCGGAGCTGTTCAAGATGTTCGGGGACACCACGCGCATCCGGATCCTGTTTGCGCTGTTCGAATCCGAAATGTGCGTGTGCGACCTGGCGGAAACGCTCGGTATGACGCAGAGCGCGATTTCGCACCAGCTGCGGCTGCTGAAGGCCAGCGGGCTGGTCGGCGCGCGGCGGCAGGGCAAAAGCGTATTCTACTCCCTCGCCGACGCGCACGTGCGCACCATCATGGCGCAGGGCTGGGAGCATATTACGGAATAAGGCACATCCGGCAAGACCGAAAAGGAGAAAAACGAATATGCAACGGCTCAACAGGGATGAAAAACATCAAACGCTGCTGCGGATGGGCTTTGCCCTTCTGGCATCCTTTGCCGTGCTGACGGTATGCTCCAAAAACTCGTTCCTCTATCCCATGAATGACTGGGTGGATGTGAACTGTTTCTTCACGGTCGGGCGGGGCATCACGCACGGTCTGGTCCCCTACCGGGATTTGTACGACCAGAAGGGCCCGCTGCTGTACTTTGTCTACGCGCTGGCGGCGCTGATTGCCGAGCATAGCTTTGTGGGCGTGTTTATCATCGAAGTGCTGCTGTTTGCGCTGTTTCTGTATATCAGCGGGCGCACGGCGGCGCTTCTGTCCGAAAAGCCGTATGCCTTCTGGCTGACCGCCGCCGGACTGGCCCTCGGCATCCCGCTTTCGCCCGCTTTTTCCCACGGCGGCAGCGCGGAGGAGTTTTTCCTGCCGGTGTTTGCTGCGGCCCTGTATATCGTGCTGAAGGCGATGCGCGAGCGCCGGCCCCTAAAAACGACCGAGAGTGTGCTGCTGGGCGTCCTGGCGGCGGCCGCCCTCTGGACGAAGTACACCTTCTGCGGGCTGTTCGCCGGGTTGGCGGTGGCGGTCCTGATCTGGTATCTGGCGGACCGGATGGGCAAGGCCCTGCTCCCCGCGATCCTGTGGGCGCTGGCCGGCGCCGCGGCGGCCTCTGCGGCGGTGCTGATCTGGTACGTCCTGAACGGCGCCATCGGCGCGCTGTGGCAGGTCTATTTCGTGGATAATCTGACGATGTACTCGCAGAATATCCGCGGCGGCAATTATGCTGATCCGCTCCCCAACCTTTTGAATAACCTGTCCTGGTCGATCCCGGCGGCGCTGGGCCTGGCCGGCCTGCTGATCACAGCGAAGAAGGCCTGGCGGGAGCTGCTGGCGGTGGCGCTGAGCGCGGTGGCGCTGTTTATCTTTACCTATGCCAGCGGGCGGAAGTATCCGTACTACGCCATGGTCATGGCCTGCTTTGCGCCGTTCGGGTTCGGGATGCTGTTCCGCCTGATCCCCGCCGCCTGCGGTGAAACAAAAGCCTTTCGCCGGGGCGCAGTCCTCCTGGCCGCGCTGGTCCTGGCGCTCAGCCCTGTGGCTTCCCTGCGCTGGAGCAATAATGTGTACCTGATGAGCGTTTCCAGAGAAGAGATGCCGCCCTACCGCTTTGCCGGGACGATCCGCCAGGCGGATGACCGGACGCTGCTGAATTACGGCTTCCTGGACGGCGGCTATTACCTGGCGGCGGAGAGCCTGCCGGTGACACGGTTCTTCTGCACGCTGAACAACGACCTGCCGGAAATGAAGGAGGAGCAGCGCGCCGCGATTGAAGAGGGGCGGGTCGCCTTTGTCGTGACCCGGGCGATGGGGCAGCGCTCAGGCAAAGGAAAAAAAGAATCGGTGGACATGCGCGCCTATCGCGCCGTCGATGCCTGCACGATGTTCTTTGAGGGCTATGACTGGACCTATACTCTGTACGAACGGATCGGGCATTGAGCCGCCGGGGAAAAGCGCGTACGGCGGATCCGCAGTCAGACGCGATCCTTGATTGCCGTACTCATTTTCTCAAATGATGCATGGGCTTTCACCATGCATCGGCAGGGCGTGCGCGTATACAGGGATGACCTCCTTTACGAACCTTCATTGGAACAGTTGAGGCGGGTCGTGCAGGCCACCGGTGCGCTCATCGTTGTTTCTTCAGCCTGGCGTCAGGTCCCTACATGCTACCTGCACCTTCAGGAATGGTTGGCCAAGTACGACATGGAGGTGTACGATAAAACGCCTTATGTCGGTGGTGAACGCGGCGATGATATTACCGCTTGGTTCAAACGTAATCCCGGCGACTGGCAGTATGCCATTCTGGATGACGATGATGATATGGGAGTCCATATCGACCACCTGGTCCGCACCGATTTTGACCTGGGCCTGACTGAGAAAGAAGCTGATCGGTGTATTGA
>CAMNEH010000073.1 GCA_946536315.1 uncultured Clostridia bacterium | reverse complement strand
TCTGGGTGCCGGCGTCGAGCGCATCCCACAGCCCGTTGGAATCGGCGGGGTCGTTGATCTTGAGCTCGATGCCGATGGAAGCCAGCGCTTCGCGGGCGTCGGTCAGGATGGCGAAGGACGGGTGGTCACCGGTGCCGTCGCCGGGGATGATGGCTTCATAGCTCAGGGAAGCGCCTTCGGGCGCGGCGGTGAAGATGCCCTGCGCGTCGTCGAAGGTGTAGCCGGCGGCCTTCAGGAAGCCGATGGCGGCCTGCTTGGCGGCCTCATACTTCTGCTCGGCGGTCATATCGGCGGTGTAGATCGGGTTGCCGTCCACGTCCACGGAGAACGCGACCTGGTAGCCCTCGTCGGTGGCCTGCGGGGCCGCCCAGGAGGTGGAGGAAATCGGGTAGTTGATGACAGCCGCGGCGTCGCCGTAGTAGCTGTCATACGCGGTGTCACGGTACACGGCCAGGATGGTCGCGATGCCCTTGCGCAGGTTCTTGGAGGCCTCGGAGCCGGGCTCGCCCGCCACGTTCATGGTGTCGGCGTTCATGCCGATGTAGCCATAGCCCAGGTTCGCCACAGAGTAGGTGGTCACGACGTTGCCGGTCACTTCGCCGTTATCGTTGAAGGAGCTCAGCAGTTCGAAGTTGGTCTTGCTGCCGGTCATTTCGCCGCCGTCGGCGGTACCGGTCTGCACGGCGGAAGCGACTTCCGCGGCGTTGGTTTCCTTGTACTGGAAGCTCTTGATCTTGGGCGCGCCGAGGTAGTAGTACTCGTTCGCCTCATAGTAGACCACGCGGTTCTCGTACTTCACGAACTTGTAGGGGCCGGCGCCCATGGGCTCGGCAATCTTGGCCTGAATCAAGCTCAGGTCGCCGAAGGGATGGCCGAACTTGTTGTTCTCATAATCATACTGCGCGGGATCGCCATAGTAGTGCATCGGGGTGATGGTGCCGCCCAGGATGCTGTACACAGCGGGGGCGGAGAAGCCCTTCACCTGCACGGTGAGGCTGTAATCATCCACGCGCTTGATACCGGAAATGTTCGGGACGCCGGCGCTCATATCCACGCCCTGGTCCGCGGCAACCTGCGCCATCAGCGCGGAATCGATCGCGTCGGTGGTCGCGCCGGTCGCGGATTCGGTGGTCAGGTAGGCGCTGATATCACCGGCATACGCGGCGAAGGTCGCGTCGAAGTAGTTGTCGATGGTGGGGCGCTCGCCCTCAGTCAGGTTGAAGCTCTTGCCGTCGGAGGTGGTGAACACACCGTTCTCCGCGCCGCCGAAGCCCCACAGCGCCATGCCCAGCGCGACCTTCAGGCCTTCGTCCTCGCCCACCTGCTCGGCGGTGAAGCCAAGGGTCTTTTCCGCATAGTCGGCCGCATATTTGGCGTACACATAATCCACGATGCCCTGGTTGTCTTCCAGCCAGAGGGCCTTGGCGGCATTATAATAGCTGTCGTATTCAGCCTGGGTGAAGGGGTCGCCTTCCTTGATTTCATAATTGAAGCCGGCCGCCTTGATGGCGTTGGTGATGGCGTTCACCGCTTCCAGGTTGGCTTCGGGGATCTGCGTGCGATACGCCTGCAGGCCCAGGATGTCATAGCTGGACAGCGTGGTGGAGCCGTTGTAGGCCGGATCCAGCACCACATAATAATAGAAGATGACGTCGTCGATGGTCACAGGCTCTCCGTCGGAGAACTTGAGGTCTTCGCGCATCTTGTAGCTGTAGGTCGTGATATCCGACGCTTCGTCGTATTCAACCTTCAGATCACCGGTGCCGTAGTAGGTGTAATCCGTTCCGTTGTAGGAAATGGTTTCACCCTCGATACCGTTGTAGATGATGCCGCCGACGCGGTCAGTGGTCATCATGCTGATCTGGGTCCGGCTCACCACGTCCTGATCGTACGCGGTGTCGGCGAAGAACGGGCTGAACTTCTGGCTCAGCGCGCTGGTGGCCACCACCAGGGGCGTTTCGACCGCATTCGCTTCCGCGAACGCAGCGGTGACGCCGGACAGCATGCACAGCGCCAGAAGCATCGCAAGCAGCTTCTTCATGTGAACATCCTCCTTAGATAAAATAAAGTTTACCGTGCGAGCACGGCATATGACAAACGGCATTTCGCCATTGCCTTCGCCATCTTCTTCGCCGGATTCACGCGCCATCACGCCAGCGCCGGCGATTCCCGGTCAATAACCGATTTCTGATTATATCGCAACGGCAATGTAAATTCAAGCCATTTTGCCAATTTTGTCAAAAAAAAGTTGTAGGAGCAATCCTGCTGTCGGATGAACAGCAGCTCAGGATTAATGGAAAACGAACCGCTTGAGCCGGCCCTCCACCACATTCACGAGGCCGTCGGTGACGCCGCGGGCGATCTTTTCCTGATAGTCGTCGGTCGTCAGGATCCAGTCGTTGGCGGGTGTGGACAGGAAGCCGCACTCAAGCAGGAAGGCGGGCATTTTGGCCCAGTTGTTGCCCACGAACTGGTCCGACATGCGCACCACGCCGCCCTCCACGCCGGTCGCCGCCTTCAGCGCGTCAAGGATCGTCTGCGCCGTATCCCGGTACTGCTCGATCGGCATGACCGCCTTCGCGTAGGGCGAATTGGAGGGGCCGTACACGTAGACCGCGTTGTTGGTGCCCTTGGAGGAATTGTTCAGGTGGATGCGCAGGAAGTAGTCAGCATTCTGGTCGTTGGCGTAGTTGGCGCGCTCCATGTTGGTCACAGATACCTCCTCGGACCAGCGGGTCATGACCACCTCCGCGCCGAGCTCGCGCATCATGCGGCACATCCGGTAGGACAGCTCGAGCACGCACACGGATTCCTTGCGCATGGTCGCTCGGCCCTGCGCCATGGTGGAATCGCCGCCGGACACGCGCTTGGCCGCGCCGGGGTACTGCGCCACCTTGCCCGCATGCACCTCGAGGGCCTGGTGACCGGGGTCGATGCAGACCTTCACGCCCTTGAGCGGGCCTTCAGCGGCCGTCTCCCCCGCGTCCATCGTATTGAACAGCACCCGCTCCTGCGCCTTGGCCAGCTCCCGGCCCTTCAGGCTCTTGAGCGTCACGGTGACCATGTCGCGCGCGTTGATATACGGCAGGCGCAGCGTGTCCTGAAACGCGCCGTCCGCCTGCTCCTCCAGCACGTACGCGGCCTTGTGCATGACTGAGGAAACCTGTACCACCACCTGGTGGTGTCCCGGCGCGGTAAAGGCGAGGGACATCTCCTTCTCGCCCGCGGTGAGCCTGAGGTCCGTCACCTTCGTCGCCGCGCCCGCGTCCGCCCTGCGCTCCTTCGGCGCGCCGGGGCTGGACAGCCGCACGGTATCCTGGAACAGCGTCTTTCCGGACGGGGTCAGGATTTCCAGCCGCGCCTGCGGCGCCTTCTGGCGGAAGGGCAGCAGCAGCTCGCCCTCAAACGCGCCATCGCGCCCGGTCAGCACCACGCTGCCCGACTCGTCCGCGGTCGAGTACTTGACGCGCAGGTAAGGATAGTCCGCGCACTCGAAGGCATAGGCCACGCCCGTGTCCGTATCGGAAAAAGCCGCGTTTCTGACCGCGGCGTCCGCCCGGGCGGCGCTGATCAGGCCCGCCAGCACGCAGCAGCAAACGATGGTTTTCCAGATCCTCATGACGTTCGTGCCTCCTTTTTGAAAATGCCGGGCGCGTCGCGCCCGGCATCGGTAAAGCAGTGACAGACGGCGCTGTGAATGGCGCCGACAGATCAGATGTCGTCGTCCTGCGGGTCGCTCTCATCCGGGCTCAGGGGCGCTTCGTCAGGGAGCGCCGGCGTCTCCCCCGCGGCGTCCGGCGCGTCCTCCGGCTCGGCGCGGCAGACGGAAATGATCCTGCGCTCGTCGCCCACGCGCATCAGGCGCACGCCCTGGGTCACGCGGCCGCACACGCGGATGCCGCTGACCGGCATGCGGATGATTGTGCCGTCGTCCGTGATCAGCAGGATGTCCTCGTTCTCATGCACCACCAGCTGCGCGGTGAGCCGGCCGGTCTTGTCCGTGAGCGCCATGGCCTTCACGCCCATGCCGCCGCGGCTCTGCTCGCGGTACTGCTCAGGGTCGGTGCGCTTGCCATAGCCGTTTTCCGTGATGCTGAGCACCAGGCCCCCGTCCTCGATCACGCACAGGTCGATCACCCGGTCGTCCGGCGCGAGACGCATGGACCGCACGCCGCGCGCCATGCGCCCCATCGGGCGCACGTCGCCGGTGCTGAAGCGGATGGCGCGGCCGTCGCGCGTGCCCATCAGCAGCGTATCGCCTTCGCGGCACAGCCGGACGCCGACCAGCTCGTCATCCTCCATCAGCGTGACCGCGAACAGGCCCATCCTGCGCAGGTTGCGGAATTCCGCGAGGTCCGTCTTCTTGATGTAGCCGCCGCGGGTGGCCATGATCAGGCTCCAGCCGTCGCCCTCCATGGGCAGCGGCAGCATGGTGGTCACCTTTTCACCGGTGGACAGCTGCAGCAGGTTGATGATGGCCGTGCCGCGCGCCGTGCGCCCCGCCTCCGGGATCTGGTAGCAGCGCAGCATGTATACGCGGCCCAGGTTGGTGAAGAACATCACGTCCTGGTGCGTATTGACCACGCAGATCTGCTCCGCGAAGTCCTCCTCGCGGGTCGTCATGCCGCTGACGCCCTTACCGCCGCGGTTCTGCGCGCGATAGACCGACTTGGAGATGCGCTTGACATAGCCGAAGTGCGTCAGCGTGACCACCATGTCGTCCACGGCGATCAGGTCCTCCACGTCGATCTCGCCCTCCACCGGCGACAGCTCCGTGCGGCGCTCGTCGCCGAACTTGTCGCGGATCACCGTCAGCTCGTCCTTGATGACCGCCATCAGCTTGTGCTTGTCCGCTAACAGGCCCTCTAAGTACGCGATATCGGCTTCGATCTCGTCGTACTCCGCCTGCAGCTTGTCGCTTTCCAGGTTGGTCAGGCGCGCCAGGCGCATGTCCAGGATGGCCTGTGCCTGCTTGTCGGAAAAGTCGAACCGCGCCATCAGGTTGTCCTTCGCGGTCGGCGTGTCCTTGCTGGTGCGGATGATGTGCACGACCTCGTCGATATTGTCCAGCGCCTTGAGCAGGCCCTCCAGGATGTGCGCGCGGGCGCGGTCCTTTTCAAGGTTGTACTGCGTGCGGCGGGTGACCACGTCGTCCTGGTGGCGGATGTAATAGTACAGCGCGTCGCGCAGGCTCAGCACGCGCGGATGCCCGTCCACCAGCGCGAGCATGTTCACGCCGAAGGTATCCTGCAGCTGCGTGTGCTTGTACAGGTAATTCATGATCACCGCGGGCTGCACGTCCTTCTTGAGCTCGATGACGATGCGCATGCCGTTGCGGTCGGATTCGTCGCGCAGGTCACTGACGCCCTCGACCTGCTTTTCGCGCACGAGCTCGCCGATCTTCTCGACCAGCCGCGCCTTATTGACCATGTACGGGATCTCCGTGATCACGATGCGCGCGCGGTCATGGCCCATGTCCTCGATCTCGCTGCGGCAGCGCACGGTGATGTGGCCCTTGCCGGTATAGTAGGCCTCGCGGATGCCGGACAGGCCGAGGATCACGCCGCCCGTCGGAAAGTCCGGGCCCTTGACGTGCTCCATCAGTTCGTCCAGCGTCGCGTCGGGATTGTCGATCAGGCAGATCGCGCCGTTGATCACCTCGCGCAGGTTATGCGGCGGGATGTTCGTCGCCATACCGACCGCGATGCCCTGCGAGCCGTTCACCAGCAGGTTGGGGAAGCGCGACGGCAGCACCGTCGGCTGCATCAGCGTTTCGTCGAAGTTCGGCATGAAATCGACCGTGTCCTTGTCGATGTCCTGCATCATATAGGTGCAGATCTTGCTCATGCGCGCCTCGGTGTAACGCATCGCCGCCGCGCCGTCGCCGTCCACGGACCCGAAATTGCCCTGGCCCTCCACCAGCGGATACCGGATGGAAAAGTCCTGCGCCAGGCGCACCATCGCGTCGTACACGGACGCATCGCCGTGGGGATGGAACTTGCCGAGCACGTCGCCCACCAGACGCGCGGACTTGCGGAAGGGCTTGTCCGGCGTCATGCCGAGCTCGTTCATATCAAACAGGATGCGCCGGTGCACAGGCTTCAGTCCGTCGCGCACATCCGGCAGCGCGCGGTTGATGATGACCGCCATCGCGTACGCGATGAACGAGGTCTTCATCTCCGTCTCAAGGTCGGCCGGGAGCAAACGGTCGTTGATTTCACTGGGCATAATACTATCCTTTCAAATTGGGGATTCAAAAGCGGGGAGCGGGGAAACCGCCGCGGCGGCGCACCGTCTCAGCGCTCCAGCGCGTACGCCTCATACATCCTGTCGGTGCTGCCGAACAGGGTCCGCACGCCCATGACGGCTTTCAGCCGGTCCTCGCAGCCGTCAGGGACAGGAATCAGGCTGGCTGAAACAATGCCGTCCGCGTTCTTGACAAAGGCGCACACCGCCGCGTAGGCCCCGTTGTAATGCATAAAGACCAGCGCATAGTCCGGAAACGCGTCGTCCGCGACAAACATATCGCCGGTGCGCAGGATGGCGGACATGGCGGCGTGCATCGCGCTGTACTGGCTGACCACCGCCGAGGGGATCGAGCCGACCACGGACTGGCGCACCTTGTCCGCCACATCCTGCGGAAAATCCGCCAGCGACAGCCCCGACGCGGACAGGAACGTCTCGATCGCGCCCGGCTTCAGCACATAGGCCGTCCCGCCCGTCGGCGCTTCCCAGTTCACCTGCGTGATTTCCAAAAACATCGAGTCCAGCTCGCTGTTCGTGCTGTACAGCTTTCTGTAGGCGTCCGAGGCGGCGCAATGCCCCATCAGCGCCGCCAGCGCGTCCGTATGCGCCAGCATCGCCCCCCGCGTGTCCGCGCCCAGCTCCGCGCGGGCGGAGAGCGGCAGGACGAGCAGCAGGCAGATGATCAGCAGTCGTTTCATCGCCGTCACCTACTCCTTACAGGTCGAGGTCCTTGACCAGGGTCGCGTTCTGCTCGATGAATTCGCGGCGGGGCTCGACCTTGTCGCCCATCAGCAGGGTGAAAATCTCATCGGCCGCCATCGCGTCTGACAGGGTAAACTGCTTCATCGTCCGCGTTTCGGGATTCATGGTTGTCTGCCACAGCTGCTCGCTGCTCATTTCTCCCAGGCCCTTGTAGCGCTGGATTTCCGGCTTGCTGTCGCGGCCGATCTCGTTGAGCTTGGCTTCTTTTTCCTCATCGGTGTAGACGTACCATTCCTGCTTGCCCTTGCTGATCTTGTACAGCGGCGGCATCGCGCTGTATACGTAGCCCTGCCGGATCAGCTCCGGCATGTACCGGTAGAAGAAGGTCAGCATCAGGATGCGGATGTGGCTGCCGTCGACGTCGGCGTCCGTCATGCAGACGATGCGGTGATAGCGCAGCTTTTCCAGGTTGAAATCGTCGCCGATGCCGCAGCCGAAGGCGGTGATCATGTTCTTGATCTCCTGGTTGACCAGGATCTTGTCCATGCGCGTCTTCTCAACGTTGAGGATCTTGCCGCGCAGGGGCAGGATGGCCTGGAAATGCCGGTCGCGGCCGGACTTGGCGCTGCCGCCGGCCGAATCGCCCTCGACCATGAAGATTTCGCACTTCGCGGGGTCGCGCTCGGTGCAGTCGGCCAGCTTGCCGGGCATGGAGCCGCTTTCCAGCACGCTCTTGCGCCGGGTCAGCTCGCGCGCCTTGCGGGCGGCCTCCCTGGCGCGCGCCGCGCCCAGGCAGCGGTCCAGGATGATCCTGGAAATGGCGGGGTTTTCCTCCATGAAGGTCGTCAGGTGGCTGGTGACCAGCGCGTCCACGATCCCACGGACCTCGGAGTTGCCCAGCTTGGACTTGGTCTGGCCCTCAAACTGCGGCTCCGGCAGCTTGACGGACACGATGGCCGCCAGCGATTCCTTCACGTCGTCAGACTTCAGGTTGGCGTCCGCGTCCTTCAGGATCTTGTAGCGCCGGCCGTAGTCGTTCACCGCGCGGGTCAGCGCCTGAATGAAGCCCGTCAGGTGCGTGCCGCCCTCCGGCGTATGGATGTTGTTGGCGAAGGCGTAGATATTGTCCGTGTAGGAGTCGTTGTACTGCATGGCGACCTCTACCATCACCATGTCGCGGACGCCCTCCACATAGATCGGCTCGGGGAACAGGACCTCTTTATTTTTGTTCAGGTATTTGACGAATTCCCGCAGTCCGCCCTCGTAATGGAACACGTTCTCGCGCTCCTGCCCCTCGCGCTCATCCCTGAGCGTGATCTTGACGCCCTTGTTCAGAAACGCCATTTCCCTCAGCCGCGCCTTGAGCGTATCGTAATCGAACACGATGCCCGGGTCGAACACGCCGTCCGGATTCTGCTCCGAGCGGATGTCGGGCCAGAAACGGATATAGGTGCCCGTATCCTCCGCCTGCCCGATCACGCGCAGGTCATAGTTGATCTTGCCGCGGTCGTATTCCTGCTCGTACACCTTTCCGCCGGTATGCACCTCCACGCGCAGGTGGCTGGAAAGGGCGTTGACCACCGACGCGCCGACGCCGTGCAGGCCGCCGGACACCTTATAGCCCGAGCCGCCAAACTTGCCGCCCGCGTGCAGCACGGTCAGGCACACCTCCACCGCGGGGCGGTGGAGCTTGGGATGCTCGTCTACCGGGAATCCGCGCCCGTTATCGCGCACGGATACGGACGCGTCCGAGTGAATGATCACCAGGATATCGTCGCAGAAGCCCGCCAGCGCTTCGTCGATCGCGTTGTCTACAATTTCGTATACCAGGTGGTGCAGCCCGCGCGCGTCCGTCGAGCCGATGTACATGCCCGGGCGCTTGCGCACCGCCTCCAGACCCTCCAGCACCTGAATCTGTGAGGCATCGTAGGTGTCTCCCGTGATCCTGGTTTCAATAATCTCTTCCGGCATAATGTCCTCCCGTCTGCTTCGCCGTCCGGGGCCACCGCATCGCGTGCCCCAAAACACGGCCCTTTATTATATCACAAAAACAATATAAATGGAAGCGATTCTCCCGGAAAACCATCATTTTTTCCACGTTTTTTCCATGAAATACGGCCTTTTGGGTGCCGCTTCCGGGCAATACGCTGCTGTTGCTGCGGACAAATTTTTTCTGAAAAGCCAGTAGACATTTCCGGGCGGCTGTGCTATAATCCCTTTTGCGGCTCATAGAGCGCCAGTTTATGAATCCGCTATGACCTTACGAAACGAGGTGAAATGGCATGAAAGAAAAGATCCACCCCAAGTACAACAAGTGTATCGTCCGCTGCGTGTGCGGCGCCACCTTCGAGACCGGTTCCACCAAGCCGGAGCTGCGTGTCGAAATTTGCTCGAAGTGTCATCCGTTCTATACCGGCAAGCAAAAGCTGGTTGACAGCGGCGGCCGCGTCGATCGCTTCAAAAAGCGTTTCGGTATTTGAGCGACAGCATAAAGAAGTCGGCAGGTATGCCCGGCTTCTTTTTAGGTTGCCGGAGAATGTGTCATTCCGGCGACGAAAACATGGTAAAAGGAGGCTAACTGATATGTCTGAGCCCAATAAACCCGTGGACATCGGCGGGCAGGCAGTATTGGAGGGCGTCATGATGAAGGGGCCGGAGGCGATCGCCATCGCGGTCCGCCGGGAGAACGGCGATATCGTCGTCACCCGTGAGACCTACCAGCCCCTCAGCAAGAAGCACCCGTGGATGGGAAAGCCGTTCATCCGCGGCGCGGTCAGCTTTTTCACCATGCTCAGCCAGGGCATGAAGGTGCTGGACAAGTCCTCGCAGATGCTCGGCGTCTCCGACGAGGAGCCGACAAGGTTCGAAAAGTGGCTCGCGGACAAGCTGGGCAAGGGCGTGGACAAGGTGGTCATGGGCGTCGCCATGGTGCTGGCGGTCGCGCTGTCGCTGGGCCTGTTCGTGCTGCTGCCCAACATTCCCACCCGGCTGCTGACGGAGGCCGGCTGGTCGCCCCTGGCCGTCAACCTGCTGAGCGGAGTGATCCGCACGGCGCTGCTGATCACCTACATCTGGGCCGTCGGCAAGGTGCCGGACATGCGCCGGACCTTCCAGTACCACGGCTCGGAGCACAAGACCGTTTACTGCCACGAGGCCGGCCTGCCGCTGACGCCCGCCAACGCGCAGAAGTTTTCCACCCTGCACCCGCGCTGCGGCACCAGCTTCCTGCTGATCACGTTCATCCTGTCCATTCTGCTGTACACCACCATCGACTATATCATCCTGGCGCTGACCGGGTACAACCTTTCCTCCAACTACATCGTCAAGATCCTGAGCCGCCTGGCGCTGCTGCCGCTGGTGACCGGGGTCAGCTATGAGGTGCTCAAGGGCCTCGCCCATTCGGAAACGAAGGTCTGCCGCATGCTGCGCTGGCCCGGCCTGCAGCTGCAGCGCCTGACCACCAGGCCCCCGACGGACGAGATGTGCGAGGTCGCCATCGCGTCCATGAACGCCGCGCTGAACGGCCTGCCCGAAGGAAAGACCACGCAGGAGGGCTGGGTCGTCCTGCCCAAGGCCGCGTGACCGTCCGCGAGGCGCTGCGTACCGGCGCGGCCGCGCTTGAAGCCAGCCGCGTGCCGGACGCGCGCCTGGACGCGGAATACCTGCTCGCGGACCTGCTGCGCACCGACCGGCTGCGCCTGCTGGCGGACGCCGATACGCCGCTCACGGCGGCGCAGGCGGAGACCTACCGCGCCCTGCTCGCCCGCCGCGCGGCGCGCGAGCCGCTGCAGTATATTTTAGGCACTCAGCCCTTTATGGGCCACCTGCTGGCCGTCTCCCCCGCCGCGCTGATCCCGCGGGCGGATACCGAAATCCTGTGCGAGGAGGCGCTCGCCGCGCTGCGGCCGCTGTGCCAGGCCGGGCCGGGCGTGCGCGCGCTGGACCTGTGCACGGGCAGCGGCGCGCTCGCCATCGCGCTCAAGGCCGCCTGCCCGTCGGCCGCGGTCACAGCGACCGACCTGAGCGATGACGCGCTGCGCCTCGCCCGCGACAACGCATTCCAGCTGGGCGTGGACGTGTCCTTCGTCCAGGGCGACCTGTTCGCGCCGCTCGCCGGAGAACGCTTTGCCCTGATCGTCAGCAACCCGCCGTATATTCCCCGGCCCGAGCTGCCCACGCTGCAGGCGGAGGTGCTGTTCGAGCCCCGCATGGCGCTGGACGGCGGCGAGGACGGGCTGGATTTTTACCGGCGCATCGCGCGGGAGGCCCCGGCGCATCTGGTCCGGGGCGGACAGCTGATGCTGGAAATCGGCAGTCCGCAGGCCGGGGACGTCTGCGCGCTGCTGTCAGAAAACGGACTGACCCGCCTCCGCGTCGTGCGCGACCTCGCCGGGCTCGACCGGGTGGTCGTGGGCGTCCTGGAAGGACCATCCATCTGATGAGGAACACAATGAACAGACACTACTGCGTCCGCCGCGCGGCGCTGCTGTGCGCGCTGGCCCTGCTGCTGCTCCTCCCGTCCGCCGCCATGGCGGCCAGGGAGGCCAGGGATGTCACTGACAAGTGCGTCCTGAAATTTTCCGTTCACCGCGAGCAGAAAAAGGACCTCCTGGCCGTTTCGATGGCGAAGTACTGGGACGGCGGGGAGGACGGCACGCTGACGGTCACCCTGCCCGGCAGTCAGAAGGCGCAGGGGGTGATGCTCTCCTTCTTCCAGTCGGTCCCGCCCGTGATCATCGAAGGGCTGGACAGCGGCGCGCCCGTGGAGATCGCCCGCTATGCCTTGCCCTATCAGAACAACTATATTCCCTTCAATGCGCCCGCGCACAGCTTCGTCATCCGCAGCGACGCGGGCCGGGCGCTGCGCATCTGCCGCCTGAACGTGCTGGCGGAAGGCGCGCTCCCCGACTGGGTGCAGCGCTGGTCGCCGCCGCTCACCGACGCGGAGCTGCAGCTGATCGCCTGCCACCCGGACGACGAGGTGCTCTGGTTCGGCGGACTGCTGCCGACCTATGCCGGGGAGCTCAACAAAAAGGTGCAGGTCACCTTTCTCCACACCGGCACGCGCGACGACCGGCGCAACGAGCTGCTCGACGCGCTGTGGCACTGCGGCGTGCGCCATTACCCGAACGTGCCGGCCAAAAACTGGACGCAGGACGTCCGCGGTTACGTGGTCCGCGCCATCCGCCAGACCCGCGCGCCCGTGATCGTCACCCAGGACGTGAACGGCGAATATGGCAACGACAGCCACAAAGCCATGGTCGCCGCCGTGCTCGAGGCCGTCACCAGCCTGTGCGCCGATCCCGCCGTCCAGCCGGACACCCCCGTTTGGCAGCCGCAGAAGCTCTACGTCCACCTCTGGGCAGAAAACGAGAGCGTGTTTGACTGGTCCCGGCGCCTGTCCCGGTTCAATCAGTCCAGCTACCGCGTTGCCCAGGCCGCTTTCAAGAAACACCTGTCCCAGCAGTCCGGCAAGTATGAGATCGCGATGAGCGGGCCTTACGACTGCCGCCGCTTCGGCCTGTACTTTACCCTGGTCGGCCCCGACGACACCGCGCATCCCGACTTCCTGCAGCACATCGGGGAATGATCGCCTGCCCTGGTTTTCATCAAAAAGCCTCCTGCGTCCGATACGAACGGACAGCCGGAGGCTTTTTGATGCGGATCCGGGCACGGCCGGTCTACGCCCACACCGGCAGGCTCCTGTAAAACAGGCGTTCCCCCGTGACGGGATGCTCTAAAAACAGATAAGCGCTGTGCAGGGCAAAAACGCCGGGAAACTGCGGGTCCGGCGCGCCGTAGAGCGCGTCGCCGCAGATCGGGTGCCCGATGGCGGCGAGGTGCACGCGGATCTGGTGCGTACGGCCGGTCAGCAGCCGCAGGCGGAGCAGCGTCATCCCTCCCTCCTGCCGCACGGTCCTGTAGGCCGTGACGGAGGGCTTGCCCGCCGGTGAGACGCAGCGCTTGCTGACGCTGTCCGGCGCGTGTCCGATCGGCAGGTCAATGATCCCGCTCTCCTGCCTGACGTCGCCCACCGCGAGCGCGAGGTATTCCCGAATCATCCGGTCGGAATGCAGCTGCGCCGCGAGCAGGTGCTGGGCATAACCCGTCCTGGCGCAGACCATCAGGCCGCCCGTCCCCCTGTCCAGCCGGTTGACCGGGCGGAAGTCCCCGTACCGCGCCTTCATCCAGCGTTCCACGGAGAGACCATCCGCGCGCGGGGAGGCCATGGTCGGCAGCCCGGCGGGCTTGTCGATCACGCAGTACCAGTCGTCCTCCGCCACGATCCAGTCCGGACGCGCGTCCGCCGCGGCCCCGTCCGTGACGGCAGGGCCGTCCGGGAGGCTGACGCTCAGCATCTCACCGCCCCGCACCCGGTCGATCAGCCGGGCCGGACGTCCGTCCAGGAACAGCGCGCCGTCACGCTTCAGCATGTTCAGGTCGGCCTGTGACAGTCGGAAGCATTCCGCGGCGATCCGCCCGGCGCGGCGTCCCGCATCGGCCGCGTTCACCTGTATGCTCAGCTTCATCCGTTCACCTCCGGCCATTCGGCGCCGGCGCACGGCCAACGCCCTGAGCCTGCGTGTTGTTTCATGGCGCTCCTCCATTCCTTCCGCGCTGCGATCACCTGAAGCTGATTATATTCCCGCTGCTCTCCCCCGTCAAGCCGCCCGGAGCATGCGGAGAGACGGAGGCAAAGTGGGAAGCACGCAAGCTGTGAGTGAGGTGTGATGGGGACAGAGCGGCGTGAAGCCCGTCACCGTCCGTCGATTCATTCGCCGGATCGGCGGCGCATCTCGTGCGCGGTGCGCGAGGTGCTTGCACCCGCGGTGCGCGCGCGATTCAACCGACCGAAGGCGGAAGGGCGGAACACCGGTCCGGCCTTGGCGAGGGGGGCGCATCCGGTGCGACCGGAGCCTCCGGCGCGAAGAGCGCGTCCACGCCCAGGCATTCGGC
>CAMNEH010000072.1 GCA_946536315.1 uncultured Clostridia bacterium | reverse complement strand
ACCCCGGCGCGGAGATCGGCCCGCGGCTGTTCATTGACCACGGCAGCGGCGTCGTGATCGGCGAAACCGCGGTCATCGGCCATGACGTGACCCTCTACCAGGGCGTCACGCTCGGCGGCACCGGCAAAGACACCGGAAAACGCCACCCGACCATCGGCAGCCATGTGACGATCGGCGCGGGCGCCAAGGTCCTCGGGCCGATCACGATCGGCGACCACGTGAAAATCGGGGCCGGCGCCATCGTCCTGAAGGACGTGCCCGACCACTGTACGGTCGTCGGAAACCCGGGCAGGATCGTCAGGCGATATGGACAGGTTCCGGACATTGACCTGGAGCACGGCAACCTGCCGGACCCGGTCCTCGATCGCATCCTCGCGCTTCAGACAGAGCTGCGCTCGCTCCAGTTCGCCATTTCGCAGCTGTCGAATACCGACACTCAACCACCGGAGGTAACGGATAATGAAGATTTATAACAGCGCGACCAGGAAAAAAGAAGAGCTCGTCCCCCTGCACGAAGGCGAGATCCGCATGTACGCGTGCGGACCGACCGTGTACAACTATTTTCACATCGGCAACGCGCGGCCATTCATCATCTTTGATGTTCTGAGAAGGTACCTGGAATACAGGGGCTACAAGGTGACCTTTGTCCAGAATTTCACGGACATCGACGATAAGATGATCAAGCGCGCCAACGAGGAAGGAATCACCGTCAAGGAGCTGGGCGACAAGTACATCCAGGAGTATTACCAGGACGCCGCCGCGCTGGGCATCCGTCCGGCGACAGTCCATCCGCGGGCGACTGAACACATCGGCGATATTATCAAGCTGATCAAGCGCCTGGAAAAAAACGGCCTCACCTATACCGTAAACGGCGACGTGTATTTCGATACGAAGGCGTTCCCCGGGTATGGCAAGCTCTCCGGTCAGAATCTGGACGATCTGGAGGCCGGCGCGCGGATCGACATCGACACGAGCAAGAAGCACCCTGCGGACTTTGCGCTCTGGAAGGCGTCAAAGCCGGGCGAGCCGTTCTGGAACAGCCCCTGGGGTCCCGGCCGTCCCGGATGGCACATCGAATGCTCGGCCATGAGCATGAAGTACCTGGGTGAAACCTTCGACATCCACGGCGGCGGCAAGGACCTGCTGTTCCCGCATCACGAGAACGAGGTCGCGCAGTCGGAAGGCGCGACCGGCAAGCAGCTGGCCAGGTACTGGATGCATAACGGCTTTATCAATATCGACAACGAGAAGATGTCCAAATCCGCGGGCAACTTTTTCACCGTCCGCGATATCCTGAAGGAGTTCTCCGCGGAAGACGTGCGCTTTTTCATGCTCAGCGCGCATTATCGCAGCCCGCTCAATTTCAGTCGGGACATGATTGCCCAGGCGCACGCTTCCCTGGTCCGCCTGTACAATGTCCGGGACCAGCTGCTGTTCTGCCAGGGCCACGCCGAGGACAAGCCGCTGAGCGCGGAGGACGAGGCGATGATGGCGCGTCTGGACGAATATGTCGCCCGTTTCGACGCCGCGATGGACGACGACCTGAATACCGCGGACGCGCTCGGCGTCCTGTTCAGCATGGTACAGGATATCAACGTCTCCCTCAGTGTCTCATCGCCGCTGCGCGCGCTGGTGAAGGCGTACGATACCCTGACCGCGCTCACGGACGTATTGGGCCTGCTGATGCAGAAGGCCGAGCTGAAGCTGCCTGAGGATATCCAGCGGCTGGTGGACGCGAGGCAGGCGGCCCGCCAGAGCAAGGACTGGCAGCAGTCCGACGCGCTGCGCAACCAGCTTCAGGAGCGTGGCTATATCGTCGAGGATACAGCCCAGGGCCAGAGCGTCCGTCGCGCGATCAAATGACGGACGCGCCGCTTTCCGCGCTGGAGCAGCAGGAGCTGGACCGCCTTCAGTCCGGGTTTGACGCCTGTGCCGGGTGGCTGGATGAGGTGTTTGAGCCACGGCATGTCAGGCTTTACGGCGCCGGCCAGCGCCTGCTGGCGCGGCTGCCCTCCCCGGCGCGCGGCGCAAAGGCCGTCATGCTCGCCGCGCTCATCGGCGCGTCGCTGACAGCCTGTGTATTCGCGGCGGTGCGGCCCCAAAAAACGCCGCCGGAAGCCGTTCGCTACGTGCAGCGCCCGGTCACAGTCATGACGCGTTCTGTTCCTGACATGACCGCTGAGCCGGTGTCTGGCGCCGTCAACGTCAATACCGCCAGCGCCGATGAACTGATCACGCTGCCCGGCATCGGTCCGGTGACCGCCCAGAGAATCATCGACGCCCGTGACACATATGGGCCGTATCATTATCCGGAGGACCTGCTGACGGTATCCGGCATCGGCGTCAAAGTCCTTGAGCGACTGAAGCCGCTGATTACACTTGAGATTCCGCCCATTCCATGAACAGGGGGATCATTCCCACGAATATTCATCTGATATGCAATCCCGTGTCCGGCAACGGCCAGGGGGGCAAGGCCTGTCGGAAGGTCGAAGCGCTCCTGGAAGCCAAACACATTCCTGCCGTGTTCCACCGCACCAGCCGCCCGCTGGAAGCCATCGATCTGTCCCGCCAGGCCGTACAGGAGGGCGCGGACACCATCATCGCCATCGGCGGCGACGGAACACTCCACGAGGTCGCCCAGTCCCTGACCGGCTCACCGGTCGTAATGGGCATCATTCCCGCCGGCACCGGCAACGATTACGTCAAAAGCGTCGGCATTCCCACGCAGGTCGCCGACGCGCTCGATATCGCGCTGTATGGCAGCGTGAAGCCCGTGGACACCGTCAGTATCAACGACCGGCTGCTGCTGAACGAAGCAGGCTGCGGCTTTGACGTCATGGTGCTGGACTACGCAGAACAGGCCAAAAAAGCGGTCAAAGGCATTCTGCCCTATCTGTACGGCGTACTGCAGACCATTTTCCACTACCACGGCATTGAGGTCAGGATCGCCATCGACGACGGGCCGCTGCAGGAGAAGCGTATCCTGGTGCTCGCGGTCGGCAATGGACGCTATATTGGCGGCGGGATCCCGATCGCGCCCGGCGCCGTCGTGGACGACGGGAAGCTGGACGTGCTGATCGTCGATCAGATGCGCCGACTGCGGATGCTCAGGGCGCTCCCCGGGCTGCTGAAGGGGAAGATCCTTGATTTTCCCGAAACCTTGCACCAGTACGCGAAAAGCATCCGCCTGGCAGGCTCGCGGCTTCGCGTCAATATTGACGGGGAAATCATCACGCTCGACGACGCGGTCCTTTCGATCAGGCCGGCGTCACTGCTGCTCCGCAGACCATAGCGTGGACGGAGGAACGATTTGAGGATATTGGGAATCGACCCGGGGCTGGCGACGATGGGCTACGGCGTGCTGGATATCGTGGACCGTCAGCCCCGGCTGGTCACGGCGGGCGCCGTCATTACCACGCCGGACATGCGCCTGTTTGAACGGTTAAAAAAAATCCATGACGACGTGAGCGACCTGCTGACCCTGTACAAGCCGGACGACATCGTCTTTGAAGAGCTGTTTTTTGCCCGGAACGTCACCACGGCGCTGACAGTCGGCGCCGCGCGCGGCAGCGCGCTGAGCGCATGCGCCGCTTTCAGCGATCAGATCTATGAGTATACCCCGATGCAGATCAAGCAGGGGGTCGTCGGCTACGGAAAAGCGGACAAGCATCAGATTCAGCACATGACCAAGCTGATGCTGAAGCTGCCCGACATCATCCGCCCCGACGACGCCGCCGACGCGGTGGCCGCCGCCCTGACGCACTACAATACCGGACCGATGAAATCACAGTTTTTAATGAAGTAATGATGGAGCAAAGGAAGGCCCGACATGTTCGCATTTCTTGAAGGCGTGATCGCCGCCAAAAACCTGAACGAGGTGGTGCTCGACGTACAGGGCGTCGGTTTTCAGCTGACATGCAGCATGAACACGATCACATCGCTCCCGCAGAACGGCGAAAAAGCGAGACTGTTCACGGTGCTGAACGTCAAGGAGGATCTGCTGGAGCTGTTCGGCTTTTCATCCAAGGATGAAAAACGGATGTTCGAACGGCTGACCTCCGTTTCCGGGATCGGCCCAAAGACCGCGATCCAGATTCTGAGCAGCATGCCGCTCAGAGACCTGACGCTGGCCATCATGACCGGCGATACGACAGCGCTGGCCCGCGCGCAGGGGATCGGCAAGAAAACCGCCCAGCGCATAGCGCTGGAGCTGAAGGAGAAGGTGGACGAATCCGACCTGCAGGGGGGCGTCATGCCCGGCGAAAAGCCGCTGGCAGCGGCGCCCGCCACAGACGGCGTCGCCGAAGCCATCGAAGGGCTGATATCCCTGGGGTACACGGCCCAGGAGGCCGCGCGCGCCGTCAAAGCGGTCGCGGATCAGAGTGACGATTCCGCGCAGCTGATCATGCTGGCGCTGCGGGGCATGAGCGCGGGGAGGTAATGCTGCATGAGCGAATATGACCGCCTGATGTCCGCGTCGGTCCGCGCGGAGGACAATGACACCGAGACCACGCTGCGCCCCAAGCAGCTGAAAGAATACGTCGGCCAGGAGCAGATCAAAAAGAACCTGAGCGTCTATATCGAAGCGGCGCTGGGACGTCACGACGCGCTGGACCACATCCTGCTGTACGGACCGCCCGGTCTGGGAAAAACGACGCTGGCCTGCATCGTCGCCGCGGAAATGGGCCAGAACATCCGAATCACCAGCGGACCCGCTATTGAGCGCCCCGGAGACCTGGCCTCCATCCTGACCAACCTGAACCAGGGGGATATCCTCTTTATAGACGAAATCCACCGGCTCTCGCGCGCCGTGGAGGAAGTGCTGTACTCCGCCATGGAGGACTATGCCCTGGATATCATGGTCGGTAAAGGCCCCACCGCCCGGTCGCTTCGTCTGGATCTGCCCAAGTTTACGCTGATCGGCGCCACCACCAGAGCCGGCATGCTCTCAGCCCCGCTCAGGGACCGATTTGGGATCACGTTCCGCCTCGAAATGTATAACACCGACGAGCTGGCGAGCATTGTCGCGCGTTCCGCCCGGATCCTGAACGTAGACTGCGACCGGGACGGGCTGTATGAAATCGCGAGCCGCAGCCGCGGCACGCCGCGTATCGCCAACCGGATGCTCAAGCGCGTGCGAGACTTCGCCCAGGTCAAGGGAGACGGCCACATCCGGCTGGACATCGCCCAGGAGGCGCTCAACCAGCTGAACGTGGATGAGCTGGGACTGGACCGGGTCGACAGGAATGTGCTCCTGACCATGATGGATAAATTCGGCGGCGGCCCCGTCGGGCTGGATACCCTGGCCGCGTCGACCGGCGAGGACGCGGGCACCATCGAGGACGTGTATGAGCCCTACCTGCTGCAGCTCGGGTTTATCATGCGGACCACGCGCGGCAGGGTCGTCACGCCGGCAGCGTACCGGCATATGGGCAGGACGGCGCCCGGAGAGACGAAGGAACCGGCGTCACCGCTTCCCCAGCAAACCAGTTTGTTATAAGGAATGTCATGAAAACGTCAGATTTTTATTATGAGCTCCCGCCGGAACTGATCGCGCAGACGCCCGCCCAGCCGCGGGACGCCGCGCGCATGCTGGTGTATGACCGCGCGACCGGAAAAACCGAGGACAGGATTTTCCGCGATTTTCCATCCTATCTGCGTCCCAACGATGTCCTCGTCGTCAATGAAACGCGCGTCATTCCGGCGCGGCTGCTGGGCATCAAGGAAGGCTCCGGGATCCCGGTCGAGGTCCTGCTGCTCAAGCGGCTGGACGCCCATCGCTGGGAAACGCTCGTGAAGCCCGGCCGCCGCCTGCGCGAAGGCGCTGAGGTGACCTTCGGCGAAGGCCGCCTGCGCGGCGTCATCGGGCAGACCACCTCTGCCGGCGGCCGGATCGTCACGTTCACCTATGAGGGTGTTTTTGAAGCGGTGCTGGATGCGCTCGGGCAGATGCCACTGCCGCCGTATATTCACGAACGGCTTGAGGATCCGACGCAGTATCAAACCGTTTACGCCAAACAGGTCGGCAGCGCGGCGGCGCCGACGGCCGGCCTGCATTTCACGCCGGAGCTGCTCCAATCCATCCGCGACCGGGGCATCAACATCGTGCCGGTGCTGCTGCACGTCGGGCTGGGCACGTTCCGCCCGGTCAAGGCCGAGCGCGTGGAAGACCATACGATGCACGAGGAATACTATATGGTCACGGAGGACGCCGCCCGCCAGATCAACCGCGCCAGAGAAAGCGGTGGCCGGATCGTCTGCATCGGCACGACCAGCGTCCGTACGCTGGAGACGGTCGCCGACGACACCGGCGTCGTGCATCCCGGCGCGGGGATGACCAGCATCTTTATCAAGCCCGGCGTCCGCTTCAAGGCCACCGACGTGCTGCTGACCAATTTTCATCTGCCGGAAAGCACCCTGCTGATGCTGGTCAGCGCGTTCATCGGCCGTGAACAGGCGCTGGCGCTGTACGAGGAGGCGGTCCGGAAGCGGTACAGGTTCTTCTCCTTCGGGGACTGCACGCTGCTGCTATGAAATGGCTGAAGATCGCCGTTGTCGGCGGCGTCAATCTGGACATCATCGGCTTTCCCAAGGGCGAATTCAGGTCCGGGGATTCGCTGATCGGACGCATCCGGTTTTCCTGCGGCGGCGTCGGTCACAATATCGCCGCGCAGGCGGTGAAAACCGGCGCGGATGTTTCGCTGTTCACGGTCTTTGGCGATGATCACAACGCGGCCTGGCTGAAGGAAGCCTGCCTGAACGAAGGGATCCGCGTTGACCGCGCGCTGCAGCGGCACGAGGCCAGTCCCACGTATATGGCCATTCATGGCGCAGACGGGAATATGCTGTACGCCGTCAATGACATGAAGCTGCTGGATTGCCTGACGCCAGACGTGATTGACGTGTTTATGCCCGACATCGGCGGAATGGACGTCTGCGTCGCGGATACCAACCTGCCAGAGCCCAGCCTGGCCCGGCTCGCTCAGCAGATGAACGTCCCCCTGGTCATCGATCCCGTCAGCGTGGAAAAAGCGCGGCGCGTGCTGCCGGTGCTGCCCCTGGTGACCGCGCTGAAGCCCAATCTGCTGGAGGCGCAGGCCATGACCGGCGAAGATACGCCGGAACGCTGCGCTGAACGCCTGCTTCGGCAGGGCCTGAAGATGGCGTTCATTTCGCTGGGCAGCGCAGGCGTATACTATGCCGATGCAGATAACTCAGGCTATCTCCGTCCCCCGGCGGTGACCACTTCGTCACAGAACGGCGCGGGCGACGCGCTGACCGCCGGCATCGCCTCGGGCGTCGGACTCGGACTCAATGCGCTTGAATGCGCCCGCCGCGGCATGGATACGGCGGCCGCATACCTGCATACCCACATGTAAAGGAGGCAAACATATGACGAAACTCAGGCTTGTTTCCCTGTCACTGGCGCTGCTGCTGACGGTCGGCTGTCTCGCCACGGCCGCCGCGGAGGGCGTCCCTGAACTGAATCCCTTCGGGCCGTTTGACATTCCGGACAACGCGGCCATGGCCCTGCTGGATCAGATGGGCGTCGGCTGGAACCTCGGCAACACGTTCGACGCTTTCTCTGACCCGTTTAACCAGAATGAACTCCGTCTGGAAAGCTACTGGAACGGCTGCATGACCACGCCCGAGATGTTCGACGCGCTGAAATCGGCCGGTTTCCGTTCGGTGAGGATTCCCGTATCCTGGCACAATCACGTGGATGAGGAATTCCGCATCAGCGAGCCCTGGCTGAACCGTGTGCAGGAGGTCGTGGACTACGCTTACAGCCGCGGGTTTTATGTCATTCTCAATACGCATCACGACGTCTATCCGCAGTATTACTATCCGCTTGATCAGTATCAGGAGACCTCTGTCCGCTACATCACCACTATCTGGACCCAGCTGTCGGAACGGTTCGCGGATTATGACGAGCACCTGATCTTTGAATCCATGAACGAGCCGCGCCCCAAGGACACGGCGAATGAGTGGGTGTTCGATCAGAATGCCGCCATCTGCCGGGAGGCGGCTGAAAACATCAACATACTGAATCAGGCCTTTGTGGATACGGTCCGGAAGGCGGGCGGCATGAACGCGGAGCGCTACCTGATGGTGCCGGGCTACTGCGCCAGCCCCGAAGGCGCCACCAGCCAGTACTTCCGGCTGCCCGAGGACAGCGCCGACAACCGGATCATCGTCTCGGTGCACGCCTATACGCCCTATGAATTCGCGCTCAAGGAAGACGGCACCGCCACGTTCAGCCTGGACAACATGGGTCAGAAATCCACGATTTCTCAGTTCCTCAACTCGCTGTACAAGACCTATATCAGCCAAGGGATCCCCGTGGTCATCGGAGAATTCGGCGCCAGGAACAAGTCCGACAACCTGCAGTCCCGCGTCGATTTCGCCGCGTTCTATACCGTCGCCGCCAGGTCCAGGAATATCCCGTGCCTGTGGTGGGATAATGGCGCTTTCAAGGGAAACGGCGAGCTTTTCGGCATCCTTGACCGCCGCCAGGCCGCTTTCCAATATCCGGACATTGTCCGCGCGATGATCACCTATCAGGACTGCCGCATCACCGCGCAGCCCTGAACAGCATCATGACTGATCAGAAAGGAAGATTGCGTATGTCCAAGTATACCATGGTCGCTCAGCCGCTCCCCAACATCCCCTGGCAGGACAAACCGGAGGGAAACCTGAATTCCCCCCTTTGGCGGTATCAGGATAACCCGATCATCGGCCGGAACCCCGTCCCCGGCGTCGCCAGGATCTTCAACTCCGCGGTCATGCCCTATCAGGGCGCCTTCATCGGCGTGTTCCGCGGCGAACAGACCAACGGCGTATCCTACATCTATCTCGGACACAGCCAGGACGCGATCCACTGGGAATTCGAGCCGGAAAAGATCCAGTTCCAGGATGAAGAGGGCCGTCCCTTCATGCCCATCTACGCCTACGATCCCCGCCTGGTGAAGGTGGAGGATACTTATTATATCATGTGGTGCCAGGATTTTTACGGCGCGGCGATCGGCCTGGCCAAGACCACTGACTTCAAGACCTTCACCCGTCTGGAGAACCCCTTCCTCGCCTTCAACCGCAACGCGGTCCTGTTTCCCAGGAAGATCAACGGGAAATTCATGATGCTCTCGCGTCCCTCGGACAGCGGACACACCCCGTTCGGCGACATTTATGTCAGCGAAAGCCCTGACCTGGTCTACTGGGGAAGGCACCGTCACGTGATGTCCCGCAGCGGCAACTGGTGGGAAGGCCTCAAGATCGGCGGCGGCGCCGCGCCCATCGAAACCAGCGAGGGCTGGCTCATCTTCTATCACGGCGTGACCAACACCTGCAACGGCTACGTCTACTCCATCGGCGGCGCGATCCTCGATATCGATGAGCCCTCCCGCGTGAAGTACCGCTGCGAAAACTACCTGCTGACGCCAGAGGCCTGGTATGAAGAGCGCGGCTTCGTACCGAATGTCTGCTTCCCCTGCGCGACTTTGCAGGACGAGCCCACCGGGCGCATTGCCGTGTATTACGGCGCTGCGGACAGCTATGTCGGCGTGGCCTTCGGCTATCTGGACGAGATCATCGATTATATCAAGCAGCACAACAAGCTGACCGAGACCGATACGGAGATAGGCAGACGCTGATATGGCCAGGTTTGAATTATCCTCGCTGTTTTCTGACAAGGCGGTCCTCTGCCGCCGCCGGGAGCTGCGCATTTTCGGCCGCGCCGAGGACAACGTCGATGTGACCGTCACCCTGCTGGACGCCTCCGGCAGCGTACTGGGAACCGATACCGCGCATGCCAGGGACGGGCGCTTCATTGCCGTGCTTCCGCCGCAGGAAGCGTCCGTTCACTGCACGCTGCGCGTGAGCGACGGGCTGACGGAGGCGCTCGCCTGCGACATCGCCATCGGCGACGTATACCTGGCCGGCGGGCAAAGCAATATGGAGCTGGAGCTGAAGGACGCCGACGAGGGCCCCGAGGCGGTGCTGCGCCACGAAAACCTGCTGGTGCGCTATTATAATGTCCCCAAGTTCGCGATGAATACCCCGGAAGCGGAGAAAGCCAACGCGGCGGCGCACTGGCAGGAGATCCATCCCCATGAGGGCCGCGACATGAGCGCCGTGGCGTATTTCTTCGCGATGAAGCTGCAGGCCACACTGAGCGTGCCGGTCGGCATCATTGACTGCTACTGGGGCGGCACATCGATCACCTGCTGGATGGACGCGGAGACCCTGAATACCCTGACCGAAGGCCGGCGGTACATCGAGGAATACCGCGGACGGTACGGCGACAAAACAATGGCGCAGTATCAGGCCGAGGAGCAGGCCTTCCAGGCCTATTGCATGTCCTGGAACGCGAAAGCGGATCGGCTGAAACGCGAAAAGCCCGGCATCAATCATACGGAAATCGAGCGGATTCTGGGGCAGTTCCTCTGGAATCCACCCGCCGGCCCCGGCTCACCTTACCGGCCGTCCGGCCTGTTTGAAACGATGCTCCGGCGCGTGCTGCCCGCAGCGCTGACCGGCGTGCTGTTCTATCAGGGAGAAGAGGACACCGGAAGAACGGACTGCTACGAAGTGCTGCTCTCCGCCTTCATTGCGCAGCTCCGGCGGCAGTTCAGGCAGCCGCGGCTGCCCTTCCTGAACGTTCAGCTGCCGATGTGGATCCCGGCCAACGGGACCGACACCTTCACCTGGCCGAGGCTGCGCCAGGCGCAGCAGACCGTGGCGCTGCAGACACGCGATACTGACCTGGCGATTCTGATCGACCAGGGAGAGTATGACAACATCCACCCGACCAACAAGCGGGTGGTCGGCGAGCGGCTGGCCAACTGCGCCCTGCGGACGGTGTATGACATGGCGGCCGACGCTTCCCCGGTCGCCGTGGCCAAGCATACGGAAAACCATTGCCTGTTCGTGCAGACTGATCAGCCCCTCTGCATATCCGGCGACGGCCCGCTGCTATTGGAAATTGCCGACGAAGGCGGCCCCTTCCGGCTGGCCGAGGCGGAAATATCAGGTCAAACGATCCGGCTTTGGCATCCTGAACTGGATCACCCCGTACGCGCCCGCTATGCATGGACCGATTACGCCGCCGTAGCCCTGTTTGGCGAAAACGGGCTCCCGCTGGCGCCGTTCTGTCTGGAATAACCGGCGATGATGGATTATGAACGCTTCCTGATTTATTCGCTCAGGAGGAACCGCGCGATTCGCGTCCTGCTGGCGGATGAGACGCTCCGGTATGTCAATCTGACCGTGCTGTCGCTGGATCAGGACGAGATCACCGTGCTGAAAAGCGGCAGAAAACGACCGCAGACGATCCGGCGCGACCAGATTCTGGCCGCGTCCTACGCGCGCGGGGACAACGGGGACACGACCGGAGAGTTTTACCAGCTACCCATCAACTCTGAGGAGGAATGAAGATGACAAACACCATCCACGTCAAAGGCATCATGTGCGCCCATTGCGAAATGCGCGTAAAAAAAGCGCTGGAGGCCCTTCCGTTCATCGAGAGCGCACAGGTCTCTCATGAAACGGGAACAGCCGTGATCAGCGCTCAGCAGCCTGTCAACGAAGCGGACATCCGGCGCGCCATCAGCGACGCCGGATACGAATTCGTCAGCATCGACTGACGTTTTTCTGTCCTCTCGAACCGGTCTCCTGCCGGGATCAGCGTTCTTCCCTGAAATAGGGAAGGCCCAGACTGGCGGGAGGCTGGTTTTCTCGTTTTTGGCGCATGCTGGTGATGACCAGCACGACGATGGTCACCACATATGGGATCATCTTATACAGCTCTTTGACCGCCAGATCCATGCCGGTCGGGATATACATGTGCAGAATATATAGTCCGCCGAAAAGCACGGACGACAGCACCCCGACGCTGGGCCGCCAGATCGTGAAGATGACCAGCGCGATCGCCAGCCAGCCGCGATCGCCGAAGGCGTTGTTGGACCAGATGCCGCTCGAATAATCCATCACGTAGTAAAGCCCGCCGAGGCCGGCGATCATGCTGCCCGCGCAGGTGGCCATATACTTGTATTTGGTGACGGAGATGCCCGCGGCGTCCGCCGTATAAGGGCTTTCGCCCACGGCGCGCAGGTGCAGGCCGGCGCGGGAGCGGTTGAGAATCAGCGAAGCGGCGACAGAGATGATGACCGCCAGGTAGGCCAGAAAACCGTAGGAGAAAAACAGCTTTCCCACCCAGCCCCAGGTATCGGCCATCGGCAGGGTGGCCCGGAAAGCGCTGCTGGTCGCCGACAGCGCGAGGTAGGGCATGCTGTTCCCCGACAGCTTGATCAGCGAGCCGCCGAAGAAGTTGCCGAAGCCCACGCCGAAGGTGGTCATCGCGAGGCCCGTCACATTCTGGTTTGCCCGGAGTGTGACTGTCAGAAAGCAGTACAGCAGGCCCATCAGCAGAGATCCGACGAGCGCGCTGAACAGGGAGATCGTGACCGCCCAGAAGGGCTGAAACGCCGCTGCGTCGCTCAGCGAGGATTCATACAAAAACGCGCCGATGACGCCGCTGATGGCGCCGACATACATGATGCCCGGGATGCCCAGGTTCAGGTTGCCGGACTTTTCCGTCAGGGTTTCCCCTGTGCTCCCGTACATCAGCGGGATGCCCTGCATGACCGCCCGGGGCAGGAAGGACAAAAAGTCAAACATGCGTCATTCCCCCATGCTTCGCAGGTTTTCTGAAGGAAACCCTGTAATTGATAAAGAATTCGCTGCCGATGATAAAGAACAGGATGATCCCAGTCAGGATGTCCGAAAAAGACTGATTCAGTCCGAAATTCGTGGAGATTTCGCCCGCGCCGCGTTCCAGGAACACCAGCAGGAAGGAGGTCCCGATCATCCAGATCGGGTTGAATTTGGCCAGCCAGGCGACCATGACCGCCGTAAACCCGCGGCCTCCCGTGATCGAGGTGGTCAGCGTATGGTCCGTTCCACCGACCAGCAGCAGGCCGGTCAGGCCACATAGGCCGCCCGAAAGCAGCATCGTCCGGATGATGACCCGATTGACCTGAATGCCGACATACTTGGCGGTCCGTTCGCTCTCCCCCACAACGGTCAGCTCATATCCATGCTTGGAATACCTGAGATAAATGTACATCAGGATCGTCAGGATGCCGACAATGATAATGTTGAGGAGATATTTCTGTCCGGCGATCGCAGGCAGCCAGCCGATCTGCGTGCTCTGGTTGATGATGCCGATTTTGCCTGCCCCTTTCGGAACCTCCCACACGATGATAAAGTAGGAGACGATCTGAATGGCCACATAATTCATCATCAGGGTGAACAGCGTTTCGTTCGTGTTCCATTTGGCCTTGCACAATGCGGGAAGGACGCCCCAGAGCGCCCCGGCCAGTATACTCGAAATCACCATGCATACGATGATCAGCCAATGGGGAAAGACGTCCTTCAGGCAGATCATGCACGCGGCCGTGGCGAGGCCGCCGGCCAGCATCTGCCCTTCCCCGCCCAGATTCCAGAACCGCATCTTGAAGGCTGGGATGACCGCCAGGGAAACGCTCAGCAGCATGGCGATGTTCTGAAACAGCACCCACGTGCGCCGCTGCGTGCTGAAGGAAGCCCTGAAGACTGAAACATAGACGTCAATCGGATTCTGGTGGGTCATCAGGGTGGTGATCAGCGCGCAGAACAGCAGCGCCAGCACGATCGCCAGGCCGCGGATACTCCAGGCGCGATACCATGGCAGCGTGTCGCGCTTGCTGATGTGGACGAGGGGTTCACGCTGGTTATCGTTACGCATTCGTCCGGCCTCCCATGTGTGTCATCATCATGCCGATTTCCCGCTTATCGGCGTTCCGACCGGGCACGATGCCGCTGACCTTTCCGCCGCACAGCACCAGGATCCGGTCGGCCAGCTCCAGCAGGACATCCAGGTCCTCGCCGACATAGATCACCGCGACGCCGCTCTCCTTCTG
>CAMNEH010000071.1 GCA_946536315.1 uncultured Clostridia bacterium | reverse complement strand
TAGCGCCGTATACCTGACCGGTACGTACGGTGCAACGGGAGGGGCGAGGGTTAACACCCTCCCTCTACCCTATTGCCGCTGATTTCCGGATTGCATTTTCGCCCAGCGCGTAGTATAATGGGCATGGAGTCGGATCGCCGGAAAAGTGGCTACGATGGCGAACCTGAAATATCGCTGCGGCATGTTGGACGGCCAGTTCATGCCCTGTCATAAAGATCTTTTGCAATGCCCGAAACATTCTCCCGGCATCGTAGACATGTATAACCGAAGGCCGTCAGCGTTGTCAGCGCGATGACAGGCATATTCTGCGCGCTTTTCAGTGCGAAGTCGCCCCGCGCTTTCAGGCCGGAGAACACCGCGACGCGCATCGGGCGCTTGCCCCGGCCGATTGGACCAAGAAACTCGTCACCCGGACCGTGGCCGTGATCGGGCGGATTGACCGGGTCCGCCCGAAAGGGAGAAATGAAGGCAATCAATGACTGTGAAACGCGAACAGACACCGTGGTTCATCCTGCTCAGCAGGATATGCCGCGCGTTGTGCTTCCTGTTTGGTCTGCTGCTCATCCTGCATTTGGGGCGCTTTTCCGACATCCGCTCAGGCCTGTACGCGCTGCAGGTCACCAGTCTGCTGCGGAGCGGCTGGTGGGGGGACCGCGCCATAGTGGTCATCGCGCTGATGCTCGGCGCCGCGGGGCTGGAGCTCTGCCTGACGGACAAGAAGCTGTTTAAAACCTTTTGTCTGGCCGCCATATTGACGTTCGTCGCCACGGTCGTATTGAGCGGCATCGCGACCGCGGTGACTCATGGCGGCCCGCGCACCCTGTTTGACCGCATGATGGAGGTCATCGCGACCGCCAGTCCCCTGCTGATCGCCGGCGTACTCGGCGCCGCGTATGAAATCCGCCAGGGCCCCGCCGCGCTGGAAAAATGGCGACTTGCCCGGGAGCAGCGGGAGCGCCTCCTGGCGCGGGCGACCAGCTTCCGGCCCCCGGACACGCCGAAAACGAAACAGAAGCGCAAGTTTGATGATTTCTTGCCGTACCTGATGCTGACGATATTTGGTATTTCTCTCACCATCGTCGGGCTGAACGCGGTCAAACACGGCGAATCGGCGTTCTGGCCGTTTTTCCTCTTCGGCGGCCTGCTGGTCGTGACCGTGCTGTATACGTATGCCCTGATCTCCGCCTGGAAAATGACCTGGGACATCCTCTGGAGCCGGGCCACGCTCGCCGCCCTGGCCGTGGGATTCGTGATGGCGGTGATGGGGATGCAGCACGCCCTGACGCCCGCTCACTGGCTCCGGTCCGCGACGATTGAAGGGCTGACGGCCAGCCGGTACTGGCCGGATCAGGTCCTGCCGGCGGCGCTGGCGCTGGCCATGTTGCTCGGCGTTCACCTGAGCCTGTGCCGCTGGCGGCTCAGGGAATACCTGCTGCTGACGCTGCCGCTGGGCATTCTGCTGCCGTTCGTGTTCCGTTTCGCGGCGGCGGACGGGCGGTGCGCGGCGTGGCTGCGCGACCTGATGAGCATAGCCTGGCCGCTGTCCGTGGCCGTCCTCGCCGCCGTCTACGGATTCAGATACCACGCAGAATCCATCGCCTGGAGCAACGCCAAACGCCTGGAGGTCCAGGAAAAGGAGGCTGAGAAGGCAAGGCTGGCGCAGCAGGCGCAGCAGGCGAAGCAGGCGCAGCTGACCAGGCAGCTTCAGCAGCCGCGGCGCGACCTCGCGCCGAAACCCGCGCCAACGCCCGCCGCCGACCTTGCGATCGAGGCCAGACTCAAACAGCTGAAGGCCGATTATGAACGGAAGCGGCAGGAATCCGCCCGACAGGCGGCGCGGCAGCGCTGGAACAATCCAGCCGCTGAGCTGCTGCCGAAGGCCGCCGAGCGCGCGTTTCCCGGCGGCAGCACGCTGGCGACGCTGAATGGCCAGCGCCAGCTGATGATCCGCCTGACCGAGGGGGTCCCCTGCCTCGCGCCGCTCCGTCAGCGCGAGAGCGCGCGCCGGCTGATGGCGCCGGACCTGGCCGACGATCCTGAGGCGTTTTTGCCCATCCTGAGCGAGCTGACCGCCGAGGCGACGGCGCTGCTGCGCGAGCGCGTGTGGGACGACGTCAGGAACTGGCACACCCTTTCGCCGGAGGCGCTGGCGGGCGGCTGGTTCGCCCTGCGCATGTACGCGCGCATGAGCAATGAGGACGATATTTACCTGCTGACGGCGGACGCGATCGCCGAAAGCATGAGTCACCGCCAGGACGCGATGGCCTGGCTGAAATCACAGGGAGGCGAAGAGGATGGCTTACTTCCGGATTGAGGTTGATTCCGCCGCGCTCAGGCGCGCCACCACGTTTGAGATGCTGATCCCCAACGACGGACCTGACGCCGCCAGGGACCGGCCGCTCAAAACACTGTTCCTGCTGCATGGTTACCACGGCAAGGCCGGCAACTGGGTACCCGACGGGCTGCCCTCGCAGTACGGATTTGCCATTGTCATGCCCACGGCCGAGAACTCGTTTTATCTCAACGGCGCGGAGACCGGCCGCGCCTACCAGAGCATGGTCGGCGAAGAGCTGGTGGACTACGTCCGCCGTACCTTCGGCCTGGCGCGCTCCGCTGAGGACACCTGCATCGCCGGGCTGTCCATGGGCGGTTTCGGCGCGCTGCACACCGGCCTGGCCTATCCGGACCGGTTCGGCAAGATCGGCGCGCTGTCCTCCGCGCTGATCGTGCACGAGATCGCCCGCATGCAGCCCGGCCAGGACAACGGCATGGCCAATTACGACTATTACCGCATGTGCTTCGGCGATCTGTCGCACGTGGAGGAAAGCGAGAACAATCCGGAAACACAGATCCTGCGGCTCAAGGCGGAGGGCAGGCGCATCCCCGGCATCTACATGGCCTGCGGCACAGAGGATTTCCTGATCGAAAACAACCGCGCGCTGCACCAATTCCTGCTCGCGCAGCAGGTGCCGCACATCTACCGGGAAGCGCCGGGTGAGCACAATATGGCTTTCTGGTCCAAGCACATCGCGCGCGTCGTGCGCTGGATGTTCGGCCAGGCGTCATGAACCAGGCCGCGCTGTCAGGTTATATCCGGCGCATCATCCTGACCAGCCCGAACAGCGCCGCCGCGGCCCACGCCTTGGAGCAGCTGGAGGAGATCCTGCTCCCGCAGCTTACGGCAGGGGATATGACGCTGTTTTCCGCGGCGCTTTCCGGCGTCGGCGCGGAGCTGTCCGCCATGCAGCAGGCGGTGAAGGACGCGGCGCTTCCCGAGCGCGAGATGACCGCCGCCGCGGAACGCGCCCGCCGCAGGCGCATGCAGCTGGACGAGGATGACTTGCATGACAGAAGCTGAACGCCCGCAGGCCTATATGGATGAGCGCGCCCTGGCAGCCGGCCACACCATGGTCCGCTGGACCAACGACGACGAAGAGTTTTCCCTGCCGCCGCGCGTCGGTCCGCTGTCACTGACCGATATCGGCGCGGGCGCCGTGATCTGCGGTCCGGGTACGAGCCTGACCGTGGCACCGGGCTATCTGCGCCTGCACGCGAACAGTATTGTCGGTACCGGCAAGCTGGTCGAGATCTCGCTGCCGTGGACTGTAACAGACATTGCGCCGGATTTTTATGCCGGCCCGCGCAACCGGGCGCTGCGCCTGACCATCCACCGCCATCTGTCCAGACGAGCGTTCGATGACCTGCTCCGTTCCGCGTTTCACCTGGAGAATGGCCTGTACCTGTGCGACATGCCCGAGGGCGCCGAATGGACGGCGCTGCGCAGCGCCGCGAGCTGCTGTCTGCCGCTGCTGCCGCCCCTGCGGGCGTCCATGCGCGCGCTGTTCTCGCTGAGCCCCTCCAACGCCAGCGTGTTCGACCGCCTCCTGTGCGCGGACCTCGCCGGCCGCCATGATGCGGTGGAGGAGCACACCGTGGTGATGGAGATGATCGCGGAGAACCAGACCGGCTGGCATGTGCCGGAGGCCGAGCGCCAGAGCGACCTGCGGGTGCGCGCCAACGGCGCGTTGCGCAAGTACGGACCGTTCACGGCGCTGTTTTTGAAGCCCTTCGAGTCCGCCGACCTGCCCCGGGGCGGGAAGGATGCTTGCCTGGAGCTGATGCGCCTGCCCGCGGTCTTCACGCCCGCGCTGCGCCCGGTCCGCCTGAACGGACAGCAGTACTGGCTGTACAGCCGCAACCACCTGTGCCCCGACGTCCGCTGCCCTTATGAGCGGGAGGATGTGGGGGTATTCGCGCGCGACGGGCTGGTCACGGACAGAGCGCTCTCGGAGGCGGTCTATGCCAAAGCCCGGATGCTCATGCTGCTGTAACTGCCGCCGGGGCCCGGTGACCGGCCCCGGCGGCCCTGTGATCGAAGCGGGAGGCATATGATGGCGCTTCTGACTCACGCTGATGAGATCGAAACAGCGCTGCAGCTGTTTAAAACCGAGCTGCTGTTCCGCCATCCCTTTTACGGGGACATCCTGCTGCGGCTGCCCATCGTGCACGACGAGCGGGTCAGCACCGCCTGCACCGACGGCCGGACCATCTACTGGAGCGAGCGGTTCATGGGCCGGCTGACGCCGCAGCAGCAGCGGTATGTGCTGATGCACGAGGTGCTCCACGTCCTGCTGCGTCACCCGCTGCGCGCCGAAAACAAGCAGCCGGAGCTGTGGAATATCGCGGCGGACATCACCGTCAATCAGATTTGCGATACGCTGGCCCGGCAAATGCGGGACGACCCCGTATTAGCGATGGAGCGGACGCCGGACGGCATCTACTGCCCGGTCCTGCATGACCAGACCACCGAAAACGTGTACAGCCGGCTCTGCGACGACAACCCGGGCGGAGCGCGGAAAAACGTCGTCCTGGTCCGTGCCAGGTACGAGCTTGTCCCCATCGGCGGCGAGACGCCGATGGCCATGCCCGCGCCCGAGCCGGACCTGCTGAGCGCGGACCCCGGCGGCCTGCCGATGACGCCCGAGGAGGCCCGCGCCGTGGCGCAGGGGCTTGACCGGCTCATCAAATCGGCGATGGCGCACGAGCCGGGCGCCGGGAGCGGCGTTCTCCCCCGGGAAATCCTCGAGCTGACCGACGCCCCGCGCATGAACTGGAAGGCCCTGCTGAAGGATTTCCTGAGCGAGACGCAGTCCGATGACACCTCCTACGCCACGCCGGAGCGCAAGTACCTGCACATGGGCCTGATCCTGCCCGGACACTGCCTGAGCGAGCGCGGCGAGCTGGAGAGCGTATGGGCCTTCGTGGACAGCTCCGGCTCCGTCGGGGACGCGGCCCTGCGGCGCTTCCTGACCGAGCTGTACCGCATCACCCGGGAATTCCGCTGCGTCATGAACATCGCCTACTGGGACACTGACGTCATCGACGTCTACGAAAACCTGCGCGGTGAAAAAGCGGTGCTGACGGCGCAGCCCGGCCATTCCGGCGGAACGGATATCAACTGCGTGTACCGCTACGTCCTCGAGCGCCGCCTGAAGCCGCTGGTCACCCTGATCCTGACGGACGGCTATTTCGGCACGCCGGACCCCAGACTCAAAAAAGCGCTGAAGCCTCAGTATACGCTGCTGGTGCTGTGCAATGACAGCCGGAACCCCGTTTACCAGACCGTCGGCCGCGTGTGCCGCCTGAATCCGCATCAAGGAGCGCGTCCATGAACATCCGTGAATTTCAGGAAGCTGTCGAATTCAACATCGAGCACAACATCAGGCATTCCATCCTCGGCCTGGGCGCGCCGGGCGTGGGCAAATCCCAGGCCATCCAGCAGATCGGCCAGAAATACGGCTATAAGGTCATCGACCTCCGGCTGGCGCAGATGAGCGAGGTGGAGATCGGCGGCCTGATCTATCCCAACCAGGACCACACGCACACCGTATGGCTCGCCCCGGACATCCTGCCCAACGAAGCGCGGGACGGCAAAAACACCATCCTGCTGCTGGACGAGATCACCTCCTGCACCAAGCGCGTGCAGGTCGCCGCGTACCAGCTGATCCTGGACAGGCGCATCGGGCAGTACACCCTGCCGGAGGGCACGTTTGTGGTGGCCCTGGGCAACCGTGAGGACGACGACGGCGTGTACATCCACCTCGCCGGGCCGCTCGCGGACCGGTTCGAGATCCACTATATCGAGTCCGACTTCGAAAGCTGGAAGTCCGACTTCGCGCTGAAACACGGCATTCACCCGTACGTCATCGACTACCTGACCTTCAAGCCCTCCGATCTGCACACCCAGGACCCGGACAGCGGCGTGATGGTGTTCGCCACCCCGCGCTCATGGGAGCGCGTCAGCGACATCCTGAACATCGACAGCGACGTGACCAAGCCCGTCATCCGCCACAAAATCATCGGCAACGTGGGCACGGCGGCGGGGACACAGTTCGTGGAGTTCTGCAAAAAACAGCGGCCCGTCGCCTCGGTGGGCGACCTGCTGAGCGGCAAGGCCAAGCCGCCCCGGAACCCCGAGGAGCTCGCCCTGCTGATCGACCGGCTCGCGAACGAGGCGGAATTCCTGACCCGCGCGGGGGAGGACCCGCTGAACGACAGCCAGCGCCAGCGCCTGGAACAGATCATCGAGGTCTTTGTGCGCCTGCCGCAGGCGGAATACGCGCTGCTGGGCGTCAAAAAGCTGCTGGAAATGAATCGCGAGGCCGTCAAAGCCGTCTTTGACGGCATGGACAGCCCCGCGCTGAACCAGTTTATCGCCCGCAACCGCTACGCCCTCGGCTTCACGGAGGACGGCGGCATCAGCAATCATGCGAAAAGCAACTGGATGAGTCTGTGGAAATAAGCTTATAATTTCTTCAGCACGTCCTCGAACACGGGGACGGCTTTTTTGATGAGCTCCTCCGCGGTGGCGCGCGCTTCATGGAAGGTCAGCGCGGGCTCGCGCGAGGCGGAAAAGATCAGCCGCTCGTCGCCGTGCTCCAGCGCCCGGTACAGGCGGTTGAAATCCGGCATGTACTCCGGGTCGAACCGGAATATCAGGCTGCCGGGCGCGCCGGTGACGCGGTTGATCCCCAGGCGCGCGCACAGCGCGCGCAGGTGCGCGATATCGACCAGACAGACGACCTCCGCCGGCGGCTCGCCGAAGCGGTCGATCAGCTCCTCCAGCACGTCCTCGCGGTCGACGCGGTTGCGGATCAGGGAAATGCGCTTGTAGGTTTCCATGCGCTGCAGCTCGTCGCGCACATAGCGCTCCGGCAGGAACGCGTCCACGCGGACGTCCATGCGCGTCTCGAGCTCCGGCCTGGGCGGCGCCTGGCCGGTCACCTCGCTCTGCGCCTCGCGCACCGCCTCGTTGATCAGCTTGACGTACATGTCATACCCGACGGTGGACACGTTGCCGCTCTGCTCCGGGCCGAAGATATTGCCCGCGCCGCGGATCTCCAGGTCGCGCATGGCGATGCGGAAGCCGGAGCCGAACTCGGTGAACTCGCGGATGGCGCTCAGGCGCTTCTGCGCGTCCTCGGAGATCATTTTATCGGGGCGCACGGTCAGATAGGCGTAGGCCAGGCGGTTGGATCTGCCGACGCGCCCGCGCAGCTGGTACAGCTGCGACAGCCCGAAGCGGTCCGCGTCGTACACGATCAGCGTGTTCGCGTTGGGCACGTCCAGCCCGTTTTCGATGATGGTGGTCGAGAGCAGCACGTCGTAGCGCCCCTCGAAGAAATCCAGCATGATGTCCTCCAGGGCGTGCTCCTTCATCTGCCCGTGGGCGACGGCGATGCGCGCGTCCGGCAGCAGCGCCTGCAGCCGCGCGCGGAACTCGTCAATGCTCTGCACGCGGTTGTACAGGAAATACACCTGCCCGCCGCGGTTCATTTCGCGCCTGATCGCGTCGCGGACAATGGCGTCCTGGTAGTCGATCACATAGGTGCGCACGGGAAAGCGCTCCTCCGGCGGCGTTTCCAGCAGGCTCATGTCGCGCACGCCGATCATGCCCATGTGCAGCGTCCGGGGGATCGGCGTCGCGGACAGCGTCAGCACGTCCACCGACGTTTTCATGCGCTTGATGGTTTCCTTGTGTCCGACGCCGAAGCGCTGCTCCTCATCCACGATCAGCAGGCCGAGGTCCTTGAAGACGACCTCCTTGGACAGCATCCGGTGCGTCCCGACCAGGATGTCCACCTTCCCCTCCGCCACGTCGCGCAGCGTATCGCGCTGCTGCTTCGCCGTGCGGAAGCGGGAGATCATATCTACGTGGACCGGCAGGTCGCCCATCCGCCGGACGATGGTCAGGTAGTGCTGCTGCACCAGGATGGTGGTCGGCGCGAGAAAGGCGACCTGCTTGCCGTCCATGACCGCCTTGAAGGCGGCGCGCAGCGCGACCTCCGTCTTGCCGTAGCCGACGTCGCCGCACAGCAGGCGGTCCATGTTGCGGGGCTGCTCCATATCGCGGGTGATGTCGCGCACCGCGCGCTGCTGGTCCGGCGTCAGCTCATACGGGAACGCGTCCTCAAACTGCCGCTGCCACGGGGTATCCGGCCCGAAGGCGTGCCCGGGCGCGGACTGCCGCTCCGCGTACAGCTTCACCAGGTCGAACGCCAGCTTCCTGAGCCCGGCGCGCACCTTGCGCGTCTGGCGCTGCCAGTCGTTATTGCCGAGCGAATTGAGCGGCGGCACCTCGTCCGGATTGCCGATATACTTCTGCACGCGGTCAAACTGGTCGATCGGCACATACAGCTTGTCCTCGCCCCGGTAGTCGATTTTCAGGTAATCCCTGTACTTCCCCTCGCTCTGCACGCGCTGGATGCCGCGGAAAATGCCGATGCCGTGCAGCTCATGGACGACGTAATCGCCCTCCTTCAGGTCCGTGAACGCTTCCAGCTTTTCCCCGCTGCGCTGCGCGCGCCGGGCCTTGCGGTAGCCCGCGCCGAAGATATCGCTGTCGGAGATGACGGCCATTTTTTCCTGCGGGAGCAGCAGGCCGTGGGACAGCGTTTCCTGCAGGATGAGCGGGGTGACGGACAGGTCCGTGTTCGCCGCGGCCACCGGTACGCTGAGGTCCATCTCCGCCAGCGTTTCCTGCAGGCGCTGCGAGCGCGCCGCGCCGCCCGAGAGCAGGTATACGCGCCACCCGTCCGCGCGCCAGCGCGCCATATCCTTCTGCAGGTCGCGCATCCGCTGCATGTACGGCGACGGCGACGGCGCGGTCAGCTGCACCGCGAATTCGGGCCGGATGCCGCTCATGTCGCGCAGGAATTCCTGCGTCAGCAGCACGGGCAGGCCGTCGAACTGCGCCATGAACCGCGGAAAATCGCTGAGCAGGCCCGCCTGCTCCGGCACCGCCTCCTGGCGCTCCAGCGCTTGCTTCAGGTCCTCCGCGAAGCCGTCCAGCCGGTCCTGCACGCGGCCGCGCAGCGTATCCGGCTGATCGATGAGGACGATGGGGTCATGGAACCACGCCCGCAGCTGGTTCTCCGTCGTCCACGCGACGCCCGCCCACTGCCCGGCGTTGGGCAGCAGGCCCGTTTCGCTCAGCGTATCCGCGTCGTCCAGCAGCCGGCCCAGCCCGCCGCGGCTGGTCATCCGGCGCGCACCGTCCTGCTCCGCCAGCCCGTGCATCAGCAGATCCTGCGGCAGGCTCAGCACCTGCGCGCGCGTCCAGGCGCGGATGTGCTCCGCGGCCGTCTCGCGCTGCGCCTCCGGCACGAAGGTCAGCACCGCCGGCGGCAGCGTCACGGAGGAAAGCCGGTCCAGGCTGCGCTGGCTCAGGCAGTCGAACGTGCGGATGGAGTCGACCGAAGTATCGAAAAACTCGACGCGCACCGCGTGCGCCGCGTCCGGCGGGTACACGTCGATGATCTCGCCGCGCCGCGCGAACTGGCCGCGGCCCTCCACCATGTCCACGCGCTCATAGCCCGCCTCCGCCAGGCGCGCGACCAGCGTCTCCGGCGGGAGCTCCATGTCTGTCATCAGGCGGACGGTGTGCGCCCGCACGGCGGCCAGCTCCGGCAGCGCGGTCATCAGCGCCTCGGGCACGGTCACCGTCACGCCCGACGGGCCGTTCAGCGCGGTCAGGAGCGTTTCCAGGCGCGTGTACTGCGTTTCGCGGCTGACCGCGCCCTGCACAAACTCGGGCATGTCCGCCGGCAGCAGCCGCGGCGTCTGGCCGAGCAGCTGGCCGCAGTCGTCCGCCATGCGGGCAGCTGCGGCCTCGCTGCCGGCGATGAGCAGCACCGGCCGGCCGGTCGCGCGGTTCAGCCAGCACGCCAGAAAGCTTCGCGCGCCCTCGCACAGGTCGTACACGGCGATGGTTTTGTCCGCCGCGACCGCGTCCCGGATCCGGCGGAACGCTTCGCTTTGGCCCGCCTGCGTCAATAACTGTTCAAGCATGCTGTCCCTTCCTGTTGTACGCGTTCATCGCGCGGTCGATGCCGTACGCCAGCCAGCATTCCGCGGCCTCCGCCGCGAGCTGGTACGCGCTGAACGCCGTTTCCCGCGCCGCCTGCGTGTCAAAATGGCCCAGCACGTAGTCCGCCAGGTCCCATTCCGGCGGCGGCGTGCCCATGCCGATGCGCACGCGCGGAAAATCGCCGCTGGCCGTATACTGCACAATGCTCCTGAGCCCGTTATGCGTGCCCGGGCCGCCCTTGGCGCGCACGCGCACCTGACCGAAGGGCAGGTCGATATCGTCCACGATGAGCAGCATGTCGGCAGGGGTCAGCTTGTACCAGCTGAGCGCTTCACTGACGGTCATGCCGCTCAGGTTCATAAACGTCTGCGGCTTGATCAGCGCCACGCGCTCCTCGCCCACCCGGCCTTCGCCCACGACGGCGTGGCACTTGAGCTTTTTGATGGGGATCTCCAGCCGGGCGCTCAGGATGTCCAGCGTGTCGAAGCCCGCGTTATGCCGCGTATGCGCGTACTGGTCGCCCGGGTTGCCGAGCCCCACGATTGCTTTCATGATCGATGACCTCCGCCTGTACACACCAAAATACCGCAATTTCTTGCAGCGCCATCAGTATACTATAACCCGCCGCCCGATTGCAAGCCCCGCGGTCATGAATGGAATCACTGTTGTCAGGTCACGTCACTGTTCACGGGGTGAACAGTGACCGCATGGAGGACTTGTTCCCCCCTGTTACTCCAATTCGGCATTTTCCTTGTTGGTGAATCCCCATGAATCATTCAGATTTGGGAAAATATTCAAATGATGCAATAAAATCCCTATCTGTGACGTCTGTATTTGCGTAAGCACATTTTGCTTCGGCAAATCAATTTCAGAAGACCCACACAGGAGGTGTCCGCCATGCCCGAAGCGATCACCACTCCGCATCCATCAGTGACATTGAAACAGTGACGCCTGCTCACCAGTTCCACCCCCACCAGCAATTCAACGCGTTGCCCGGCAAAGAAGTCCCTTCCCGGCGCACAGCCTTCAGCAAGACCTACGACCTGGGCAGCGGGCGGGTTCAGGCCGTAGCAACACCGCGAAAGGCACGGCCTGTGGCGGACGGCGGTGCGAATACGGCGACTGCCGCACGACGGTGACGGAGCTGATGCCGGCGGATGGCGGCGGGTTGACACCAGGCAAATCCCTGGTGTATCATTTCAATGACGCGGGGAACGCGATATCGGTGAACGACGGGATCGTCTACGGCTGCTTCGCGGGTTACAATACCAGCCTGCCGCTGAACCAACCGGACGCTGAACGGAAAAAGCACCTGCTGAAGAAAACGACGAGTCCATTGGGGGTGACCACGGAGAGTACCTACGACACCAAGGGCAACCCGCTGACCGGCAAGACGCGGGACAGCGCGAGCGCGAAGGTCATCGCCACTAGCACGACCTATACCACGGATCAGAACTATGTGGCGACGCAGACAGACGCCCGGGGCAAGACGGTCACGACGGTGACCGATCCGGACAAGGGCACGGTGACCAGCGTCACGGACGCGGGCGGGCAGGAAGTGACCTATACCTACGACGCCATGAAGCGCGTGACCGGGACCAGCGCGGTGGTGGGCAGCAAAACAATCCTCAGCCAAAGCACGTATACCCATGACCTGCTGACAGAAACGGCGCACAATACCACCCCTGAACACGATCCCCGCCCCGGGAACCGCCGGGGATACCACGGTGCGCTACCAGTTCGGGTACGACGCGCAGCAGCGGCCAACCACGGTGAGCGTGGGCGGACACCTGTTTCGGAAAGAAGACTTATGTTCAGATCCTCAAAAAGCCATGTTTGGTGATAGAACATACTTTGAAGCAAATACGCCTAATCTGTACACAGATAATGTGTGGAATTATTTAAATATGATCTTTCAAGCTGAAAATATGCCCTATGTGGCAATTAAAAGTAGCGATGCAAAGCATAATGTAGAAGCCATAAAAGCATTTCAACGAATGGTTGGATTAAACGATGATGGCAAGATGGGTCCTGATACTTTAAAAGCTATGACCGAGTATCTTATTAACAATGTGATACCGTTTAACGGGCAGATAATTTAATGAAATACAAAGGAGGGAAGAGTAAGTGAAATTGCTAAAAATAATAGCCATTGCCATGACGATAGTTATTGTTGGTTTTAGTATGTCAAATGCTGAAATAAAATATCCAACTTTTCCTAATTTTGATGTTTTCCATGCTTTGGAAATATTGCGTAATCATTTTGATGAAATTTATCCTGGAATTTCTGAGGAAGACAAGAAGGAAATCTTCGTCGAGCTTCATCAGGTTTTAAAAGAGGATCATTATGTTTATTCTATTGATTTATCATACAAAGGCGAGGTGGGTGTAGCGGTATCTGTTAATGTTGATAGCTATAAGCCAGAAATTATATCCTATACTAATTGGGATTTTGCCGCTTTGATCAATGATTATAAGCACTCGATTTCCAGAGATGAATTGTATGAAATTGTTTTGCCCGTATATAGAGAAAAACTGAGAGAAGCAATGAAAAAGTATCCTGACAAAGCACAGGCATTCCTTGATCGCTATGGCGATAATCAACTTGCCCCTGAAATCATGGTTGTTGACGGCTTGTTCTGTTCAGCATATGGGATTTTAGATACCGACGAATCCTCATATTGGCAGGTGTTTTTATCTCACCCGTATGATTGTCATCCGCTGACACATATCACTTACAGCGATGGATGGTTCTACGCAAAAATAGATGCAACGACTGGTGACATCATTGAATCACACATTTATGAAAATAGAATATTTCACATCACTTATCGGCTTGAATAAAGTCACATCGGCAATTCGATCAGAGATGGCATCAGGACATACATGTACGAAAACTGTCGGCAGACACTGCTGGAGATGATCACCTACACCTATGGGAACGCAGACTGGAAGGATCAGCTGACAGCAATCAACGTGACGGCGGACGGCGTGACGACGACGAAGACGATCACCTATGACGCGATCGGGAACCCGCTGAACGACGGGACCTGGACCTACACCTGGGAGCACGGGCGGCAGCTGAAGCAGATGACGAACGGAAGCGTCACCGCGACTTTCGTCTACAACAAGGATGGACTGCGATGCCGGAAGACGGTGAATGGCGTCGCGACTTATATCGCCCTGCATGGCACGCAGGTCGTTCACCAGTCGAGCAGCGACGGACATCACTTCCACTTCTTCTACGACGCCCAGGGAAAGGTCTCCGAGATCCGGTATAACGGCGCGGCGTATGGGGTCATTCATAATTTACAGGGAGACGTCATTGGGCTGTTCAACAGTGCCGGTACAGAAGTGGTCAGGTATGTCTATGATTCCTGGGGCAAGGTGCTGAGCACGACCGGCAGCATGGCAAGCACGCTTGGTACAATTCAGCCCTTCCGCTATAGGGGGTATGTCTATGATGAGGAGACGGAGCTGTATTATCTTAGAAGTAGGCATTATCATTCCGAGATTGGACGTTTCCTCAATTCAGATAGTATTGTTGCAGATAATACTTTTTCGTATTGTAGTAATAATCCCGTTCATCATGTTGATACGAATGGAAAAGAGTATGTAAATTGCTTAGATGATATGTATCATGGCATATTCTTGTACCCTGAATTCCCGAAATACAGCACTATGAAGCCCTAATGTCAGCTCCTGAAACTCG
>CAMNEH010000070.1 GCA_946536315.1 uncultured Clostridia bacterium | reverse complement strand
CAGGGATCATCATTCAACCTGTGGTCACGACCCGGATCGAGACATCAATACGACTAATTCAATGTGATCCGTATGCGGAAACAGGTCAAAGGGCCAGACGGGGGAGAGGCGGTAGCCATCCAGAAGAAGCGGGCGGATGTCTGCGGCGCAGGTCACGGGATTGCACGAGACGTAGACGATCCGCGGCGGCGCAAGGCGCCTCAGCGCGTTCAGCATGGCCGGACCCAGGCCGCTGCGGGGCGGATCGACCAGCACGACGTCGCCGGTCAGCCGGCGGCTGCGGAGGACGGCCGCGGCGTCGCCGCGCTCGAAGCGGATATTCGCAAGCCCGTTTTCCCGCGCGAGCCGGTCGGCGAGGCGGACGGCGGAGGGATTCTGCTCCACGCCGACGACGGCGTGCGCGCGCCGGGCGGCGAGCATGCCCATCAGGCCGAGGCCGCAGTACGCGTCGATCACGGTGTCGTCATCGCGCAGCTCGGCCAGCGCCAGCGCCCGGCGGTACAGCTTTTCCGCCTGAACGGTATTCACCTGGTAAAACGCGCGGGAGGACAGGCGCACCTTCAGCCCGCACATCTCATCGTCAATGACCGGCGCGCCGGCGAGGAGGCGCTCCTCAAAGCCGAGCACCGCGCTGCCGGGCCGGGGATTGATGTTCTGTACGACGCCCCGGACGGCGGGCTCACGCGCCATCAGCGCGCGGGCGAGCCCGGGGCCCTCAGGAAAGTCGGGGCGGGCGGTGACCCAGGTCACCAGGGCCTGGTCCGTCCGCGCGGCGTAGCGCACCTGAATATATCTCAGCAGGCCGGTGCGACGGTCCTCGTCCCAGGCGGGGACGCGGGCGGCGTTCAGAATGTCCCGTGAACACCGCACGATACGCGAGGCGACGGCGTTTTCCAGCAGGCAATCGTCCTGGCGGAGCACGTAATGCGTGCCGTAGACATACTGGCCGGTTAGCAGGCCCTCCCGGTCGTGGGCGACCGCAGCGATGACCTTGTTCCGGTAATGCCAGGGCTCCGCCATGCCTTCGACCGGCATGACGCGGTCAAACAGCTTTTCCAGCTGACGGCGCTTGCGCGTGAGCTGCTCCGCATAGGGCACGCTCAGCCGCGTACAGCCGCCGCAGCGCCGGGCCTGATACGGGCAGGACCGGGCGGTGTCAGGCGCGCTCATCGTTCGGCCTCCGGACGATCCATCGGTCTGTCCAGACCAGCAGGCAGGGCAGCAGCAGCACGATCAGCAGCAGCGACGCGATCGCGCCGCGGCCGAGCATGGTCCCGATGGAAGAAATGTAGAAGACGCTGCTCATGATGCCCACGGAAAAGCCGGCGATGATGAGCGCGAAGCCGGAGGTCAGCAGGGTCGGCAGGCTGAGGGTCAGCGCCCTCGCGGCGGCGGCCCAGGGGGGCAGCGCTGCGCGCATCGCGCGGTAATGCGTGGTCAGCAGGATGCCGTAATCGATCGTCGCGCCCATCTGCAGCGCCATGCAGATCAGGTAGCACATAAAGAAGATCTGTCCGTCGATCATGCCGGAGACGGCCATGTTCAGCCAGACCGCGCCCTGGATGACGAGCACCAGCAGCAGCGGGACGATGATGGACCGGAAGGAGCACAGGATGATCAGGAAGACCGCGCCGATCGTCAGGAACGACACCCGGCGCACGTCGCTTTCAAAGGAGGCGGCGATATCGTTGGTGGCGACCATGCCGCCGGTGAGCGCCCCTTCGTCGCCGTATACGCCCTGCAGCGCGGCCTTGATTTCGCCGAGGACGCGCGCGCGCTCGGGATCAGTGCTGTACAGCCCGAGCGTCAGCACCGCCCGGCCCTCGCCGTTCTGGCGGAAGGCGTGGCGGGCGGAATTCAGCTGGGCGGCCAGCTGATCCAGCTGTGCCAGCTGGTCCTCACTGGCGAGCGCGCCGAGGGCGTCGCGCATGCCCAGCACCTGGCTGAGCAGGCGGTCGGCGCGGATGGGATAGCGGATGCCCGCCAGGGCGGACAGCGTGGTCACGCGCAGCGGGCTGGTCTGCAGCATGGCGGCGACGGCGTTCGCGTCCAGCATCTCCAGCGCCTGGGCCCCGGTGGTGGTCATCGCGTATACATCCTGTACGACGGGCGCGCCGTTGGCCTCGATGGCGGCAACGCGGGCGAGCAGGTCGCGCTCGCGCGCGTAATCCTCGTCCGAATCGTCGCCGGGATAGATCAGCGCGATCTGGTTCGCGCTGCCGAACAGCCGGCTCAGCCGCGCGGATTCCTCATCCATGGCCTGCACCGTGTAGGTGTACCGGTTGCCGAACTGCAGCGCCGCGCCGCCCACGGTGAGGATGATCAGCAGCGCGGCGACCATGCCGCGGCTGCTGCGCAGCGCGCGCACGACGCCCTCGCCGCTGAAGCGCAGGTGAAAGCGGTGCGACGTTCTGCGGATGAGCGGCGTCAGCCCGACCAGCAGCCCGGGCATCATGAAAAAGACCGTCAGCATGCTGATGAGGATGCCCTTGGCCAGGACCATGCCGATGTCGTAGCCGATGGTGAACGACATGGTGACCAGCGAGAGCATGCCGGCCACGGTGGTCAGCGACGAGGACAGCACAGGCATATAGGTAGCGGACAGCGCGCGGACCATCGCCTCGGCGCTGCCGGTGCGTCCGGCGCTGCCGGTGCGTCCGGCGCTGCCGGTACTGCCGGCGCTCAGCTCGCGGTCGTAGGCGTTGATCAGCATGATGGAATAGTCCATCGCCAGCGCGAGCTGGAGGATGGCGGTCACCGCGAAGGTGATGAAGGAGATGGAGGGGAAGACGGCGTTGCTGCCCATGTTGAGCAGGATCGACACGCCGATGATCACGAAGAACAGCAGCGGCTGTATCCAGGAATGCGTCATCAGCAGCAGCACGACCAGCACGATCACGCAGCTGACGATCATCACGCCGGGCATTTCGCTGCGGATGCTGTTCTGCAGGATGCGGCTGTCGCGGACGGTGCCGTCGCGCAAGCGGGGATGATCCGCCAGCAGTGCCTCGGCGGCGTCCCAGGCTTCGGCGGCGCCGTCGGCGGTGGTCATGACCTCGATCAGCCGCCAGACGGTCCCGTCCTCCGCAGCGTCCTTCCCGGCGGCGTACGCCGAGGACATGACGCCGGGAAGGGCAGCGATTTCGCGGGCGAGCGCTTCGGCGCCGTCGGCGTCCACATCGGACAGCGCCACGCGAAAAGAGGCCGTCTCCTCAAAGGCGGCCTGCATACGGCGCAGTCCCCGGGCGGTGTCCGTGTCCTCGCTCAGGTAACTGGTCAGATCATAATTGATGGGCGTCGCGGTCAGCTGGGTGCAGGCGAGGACCGTCAGCGCAAGAAAGAGGACCGCCAGCGCCTTGCGGTGGCGGACGGTCCATCGGGCGAGCCTCATCGGATCCAGGCCCCCGGGCGGACGGTCGCGGACCGGTTGTCCACGATGGGATCCAGGACCATGACGGCCTTCTCGTCCTCCACCACGCGCTGCGTGCCGCGCACCGACAGCACAAAGCACGCGCCGAGCACCCGGATGCCGAACTCGGCCATCAGCGAGCACATGCCGCGCGCCGTGCCGCCGCCGCGCTTGAAATCGTCCACGATCACGGCGTTCTGGCCCTGGCGCACCGCGCGCTTGGGCAGGGACATCATCTCGATGGACCCGCTGCCGGAAACATAGCTGATATTGACTGTGCCGCCCTCGTACACCTTGATAGAGCGGCGGGCGATGACCAGCGGCAGGCGCAGCGCCGCGGCGGTTTCCAGCGCGACGGGGATGCCCTTGGTTTCCATCGTCAGGACAAAGTCGGCGGGCGTGTCATAGTATTCTGCGGCGATCAGCTCGCCCAGCGTGCGCACGGTTTCCGGCTCGGACAGGATGTCCGACAGGTACAGATACCCGCCGGGCAGGATGCGGTCACGGTCCATCAGGCGCGTGCACAGGCTGCTGACGAACGGCCGCGCGTTGACCACGTTGCCGCTCATCCGGTAGCGCACGCCGCCGCCCGCGCCGGTCACCGTTTCGATCGTGCCCATGCGGAAGGTGCGGAAGGTGCGCGCCAGGATAGCGGTGTCCTCGCTGATGGTCGACTTGGCGGCGGAGAACAGCTCGCAGAAGTAGGACAGGGTATAGATTTTGTTGGGCGTTGCGGTCAGAATCCGGCTCATGACGGCCAGACGCTCGCCGCGCTTGACTTTATCCATGGGTCCCTCCAGTCGCTTTCGCCGGGGTGGTTATCCGATCACCGCTTTGTGGAAAACCTTCTTGCCCTTGCGCAGGATGACGCCGTCCCCGAGCTGCGCCGCGGTGACCGTCGCGTTGACGTCCGCGGGCTTTTCGCCGTTCAGCGTGACGCCGCCCTGCTGAATGAGGCGGCGCGCGTCGGACTTGCTGGCGCACAGCTTGCAGCGCACCATCAGGTCGGCCACGGGCAGACCGCCCTCGGGCACCTCGTCCGCGCTGAGCGTGGTCCGGGGCATGTTCTCATCGCTGCCCTGGCCGGAGAACAGGGAGGCCGCGACCTGCTCGGCGCGGGCCGCCTCTTCCTCGCCGTGCACGAGCTTGGTCAGCTCATAGGCCAGGATGCGCTTCTTTTCGTTGATGCGCGCGTCGTCCCAGTGGTCCATCTGCTCGATCTCGTCCAGCGGGATGAAGGTGAGCATGCGGATGCACTTCATCACGTCCGCGTCGTCCACGTTCCGCCAGTACTGGTAGAATTCGAAGGGGCTGGTCTTGTCGGGGTCGAGCCAGACCGCGCCCTTGGCGGTCTTGCCCATCTTCTTGCCCTCGGAGTTGAGCAGCAGGGTGATGGTCATGGCGTAGGCGTCGTCGCCGGTCTTGCGGCGGATCAGCTCGGTGCCGGCCAGCATGTTGCTCCACTGGTCGTCGCCGCCGAACTGCATGTTGCAGCCGTAGTGCTCATGCAGGTACCAGAAGTCGTAGCTCTGCATGATCATGTAGTTGAATTCCAGGAAGCTCAGACCGCGCTCCATCCGCTGCTTGTAGCACTCGGCGCGCAGCATGTTGTTGACAGAGAAGTGCGCCCCGACCTCGCGCAGCAGGTCGATATAGTTCAGCTTCAGCAGCCAGTCCGCGTTGTTGACGGCGATGGCCTGGCCATCGCCGAAGTCGATGAAGCGGGAAATCTGGCGCTTGAAGCACTCGCAGTTGTGCTCGATGGTTTCGGGCGTCATCATGCTGCGCATGTCCGTGCGCCCGGACGGGTCGCCGATGTACCCGGTGCCGCCGCCCAGCAGCACCACCGGCCGGTTGCCCGCCATCTGCAGGCGCTTCATCAGGCACAGCGCCATAAAATGCCCCACGTGCAGCGAATCCGCCGTCGGGTCAAAGCCGATATAAAAACGCGCGCCGCCGCAGTTGATCAGGTCCCTGATCTCCTGCTCGTCGGTCACCTGGGCAATCAGCCCGCGCGCCTGCAGTTCCTCATAAATTCCCATTGTCCGCGCAACCTCTTTTCCGAATCTTTTTGAAGCCCAACAGCGACTTCATTCGTATTTTACCCGATAATCCGGATGATTGCAAGCACTTTGTACAGATTACCGGTTGTCCACCTTTTCAGGGTACAGGTCGTGCTGGCTGAGGCGCTGCCAGGCGACCTCCTCCCAGCGGGTGCCGGGGCGGCCGTAATTGCAGTACGGGTCGATGGAGATGCCGCCGCGGGGCGTGAACTTGCCCCATACCTCGATGTACTTGGGGTCCATCAGGCGGATGAGATCCTTCATAATAATATTGACGCAGTCTTCATGGAAATCGCCGTGGTTGCGGAAGCTGAACAGGTACAGCTTGAGCGACTTGCTTTCCACCATGCGCTCGCCGGGGACATAGGCGATGGTGATCGTGGCGAAGTCCGGCTGCCCGGTGATGGGGCAGAGGCTGGTGAATTCGGGACAGTTGAACTTGACGAAATAGTCGTTGTCCGGGTGCTTGTTTACGAAGGTTTCGAGCACCTCCGGGGCGTAGTCGCTCTTATAGGCGGTTTTCTGCTGGCCCAGCAGGGTCAGGCCCTGCTTTTCCGCATCGGTGCGTCCGGTCATGTGGCCTCCTTGGATTTGGTCTGGTTGGTGAGCAGATAGAACGGCAGGGTGTCGGCGGCGGCGTAAACCAGCTTGACCAGGTACTGGCTCAGGATCATGTTGGGCAGGTTTGCTCCCGTGCCGGCGAAGGCGAGGGTGATGAACACCGCAGTGTCGATCATCTGGCTGGTCATGGTGCTCAGGTTGTTCCACAGCCACCGCCCGCCCGCGGTGCTGCCGTGCCGGGCGATATAGGCGTCGCGGATGCGGTGGAAGATCCACACGTCCCAGGTCTGGGAGAGGAGATAGGCCACCATCGACGCGGCGATGACCCGGATGGAGCTGCCCAGGATGGCGGAAAACGCGGCCTGGTTGTCCGCGAACGGCGCGACGGGCAGGATCAGCGCCAGCCCGATCAGGATCAGGCTGAGCACCTGGCAGATCAGGCCGAGGCGTACGGTGCGGTTGGCCTCCTCCCGGCCCCAGAGCTCCCCGATGACGTCCGTCATCAGGAAGGTGATCGGGTACGCGACCACGGCCGCCGGGACGGTGAGGCTGCCGATGGCGACGAGCTTGCTGCTGAGCACGTTGGAGGTGATCAGCGAGGTGATGAAGATGCCGTTGAGCAGGTTGAGGTTGCGTGTGGTTTTTTGCATAGGTTCTCCTTTTCCGGCGAAAAAAAAGCCCACCCTGTCGGTGACCTGGGGGGAGCGCCCGCCAACCGCGCAGCACGGTCCGCGCAAAAGGGGGGTCTTTTGTTTTCGTCCCGTAGTTTTGATTGATATTTTCTCAAATGAGAATAAATATCAGGCAGGATGGTCACGAACTGCCCGCCGCTTTTCGCGGCGAGGGCAGTATAACACGCGCCGCAGTCACCGTCAACCCGGCAAATGCCGCCGGCCGGGCCGCGCCGGGCAGAAAATGTGACGGCATCTGCACCTTCATTCGGCAAATTTTGTGAGGCTCGAGGGCGAAAATGCGAAAATTGCGAGATGAAACAGTTGAAAAAAGTCAAAATATCATATATAATTAAGCAAGGCCCTTTTGACCGCATGTATTTTGCGCGCCTGCGCGGGGCCTGCCACAGGAAAGCGCGGAAAGCGACCGATCGGTTTGACGGCGCCGGACACGCCGGACAGAGCTTGCCCGGGAACGGATTTCGATGCGGGATCCGGATGGCGGAGCTTACACTTTTTTGCAGGAAGGATGAGCAGATGTATTGTTATTGCCTGTTTTGCCTGCAGCAGAACGCCGAGACGATCATCCGGCAGCTTTCGCACGATCCGTCGCTGGAGGTGCTGAGTCCGCGGCTGATCCAGCGCAAGTGGGTCAAGGGCGTTCCGACGGAGGAATCGCACCCGTACCTGCCCGGATACTTGTTTTTATACAGTGAAAAGCCTGTCGAAAGCTTCGCCTCCTTCCGCCGGGAGGGCGTCATCCGCGTCCTGGGCGACCAGGAGAACCGCTTCCTGCTGGCGGGCAATGACCTGCAGTTCGCCGAGCGCCTGCACGACTGCGGCGGCGTGCTTGGCATTCAGAAGGTCTATGAGGCGGGCGACCGCATCCGGCTGTGCGAGGGCGTGCTGACCGGGTTTGCAGGCGAAATCACCAAGGTGAACCGGCAGCGCAGGCGCATGGAAGTCACCTTCATGTTTGACGGCGTGGCCCGCAAGGTGTGGATGGGCTATGACATCGTCACCAAACCTGCGGACGGGGAGAACGCGTCCGCGAACGACAAGGGGTTTTAGCATTGAGACATCATCAGGACCAGCCGTCACGGGCCAATCAGCCCGGGCAGAGCCATCGGGAGACGCTGCGGAACGGCCGGTTCAGGCTGGAGCACTGGCAGGTCATTTCCGTGCTGCTGGCGATATACGATTACGTGGCCGTCTGCGGAGGCTACTTCCTGGCGCTGTGGCTGCGCTTTGACGGCCTGTACAGCGCGATTCCGGAGCGCATGCTGAGGGCTTACACCGGCTTCACGCCGCTGTTCGCGCTGGTGAGCATCGGCATTTTCGCGTGTTTCCACATGTACAACAGCATGTGGCGCTACGCCAGCTTCGCTGAGCTGGAGCGCGCGCTGCTGGCGTCGGTGATCAGCTCCGCCCTGCACGCCGCGGGCATCACCCTGATCTTCATGCGGATGCCGATCGCCTACTACCTGCTCGGCGCGCTGATCCAGTTCATCGCGGTGATCGGGATCCGGTTCATGTACCGCTTTCTGCAGACCATACGCCACCGGCGCGCCCGGCGTGAGGCAGACGAAACGGCCCGCGTGATGCTGGTGGGCGCGGGGTCCGCGGGGCAGATGATCCTGCGCGACATGATGCTCGCCAAGGAGATCAACGACCGCGTGGTCTGCATCATCGACGACAACCCGAACAAGTGGAACCGCTTCATGGAGGGCGTGCCCGTGGTCGGCGGACGCGACGATATCCTCTGGGCGGCCAAGAAATACAGGGTCGACAAGATTTTCCTGACCATGCCGAGCGCCACCGCGGAGCAGAAGCGCGACATCCTGAACATCTGCAACGAGACAGGCTGCGAGCTCAAGCAGCTGCCGGGCATGTACCAGTTCGTGCTGGACCAGGTCAGCGTCACCTCCATGAAAAAAGTATCCGTGGAGGACCTGCTGGGCCGCGAGCCCATCCACGCGAACATGGAGGAGGTTTACGCCTTCATCACCGGCAAGACCGTGCTGGTCACCGGTGGCGGCGGGTCCATCGGCTCGGAGCTCTGCCGTCAGATCGCGGCGCATCAGCCCCGGCAGCTGATCATCTTCGACGTATATGAAAACAACGCCTACAGCATCCAGCTGGAGCTGAGAAAGAAATACCCGGATATGGACCTGGTGACGCTGATCGGCTCGGTGCGCGACAGCCGCCGGGTGTTCCAGGTGTTCGAAAAGTATCGCCCGCAGATCGTCTACCACGCGGCCGCGCACAAGCACGTGCCCCTGATGGAGGACAGCCCGTGCGAGGCGATCAAGAACAACGCCATCGGCACCTACAAGACGGCCTACGCCGCGATGGTGCACGGCTGCGAGCGCTTCGTGCTGATCTCTACGGACAAGGCCGTCAACCCGACCAACGTGATGGGCGCCAGCAAGCGCCTCTGCGAGATGATCATCCAGAGCTTCGACCACATGATCAAGCAGGGCAAGGCGGCGCAGATTCCGCAGCTGTTCACGCACGTCGGCTACGAGAACGCCGACAAGGACGGCACGGGCGACGTCTTCAAAAACATCCGCACGGAGTTCGTGGCCGTGCGCTTCGGCAACGTGCTCGGCTCCAACGGCTCGGTCATCCCGCTGTTCCGGCGGCAGATCGCGGCCGGCGGCCCTGTGACCGTCACGCACCCGGACATCATTCGCTACTTTATGACCATTCCTGAGGCGGTCAGTCTGGTGATGCTCGCCGGCACCTACGCCCACGGCGGCGAAATCTTCGTGCTGGACATGGGCAGCCCGGTCAAGATCGATACCCTTGCCCGCAACCTGATCAAGCTGTCCGGCTACCGGCCCGATATCGATATCAAGATCGAGTACACCGGCCTGCGCCCGGGCGAAAAGCTTTACGAAGAAAAGCTCATGGCCGAGGAGGGCCTCAAAAAGACCCCCAACGACCTCATCCATATCGGCTGCCCCATCCCCTTCGACGAGGAATGGTTCCTGGGGCAGCTCGCCAAGCTGATGGACGCCGCCTACAGCAACAAGGAACGCGACATACGCAGCCTGATCGCCGGCGTCGTCAGCACCTACCGCCCCGAGGGCGTCACCCCATCCGCAGCCAAGGACCCCACCTACGAACGCCTGATACACGAGGCGGATCAGTGAGCGCGGGGGAGGGCATGAGATTGAAAGGAAGAACGATTCATGTCGAATGTTGCCAACATAACGCCCACTGTCGGCGTTTTTCGCGCCGGCAAGGATGAATATCTCGCCGATCCCCGCTTTCACGGCCTGACGCCGTCGGAGCGCCATATCTGGCTCGCATCCCCGACCATGCATGGCGAAGAACAGCGTTGGGTGGACGAGGCGATCCAGAGCAACTGGGTCAGCACCGTGGGCGAGAATATCAATGAAGTGGAACGCCAGGTCGCCGAAAAGATCGGCCGGAAGTACGCGGTCGGCCTGTCCACCGGCACCGCGGCGCTGCATATGTCCATCCGCCTGGCCGGTGAGCGCCTGTATGGCCCGCAGCCGGTCAACGTGGGCACGCTCACGGGACGCAAGGTGTTCTGCTCGGACTGCACGTTCGACGCGACGGTCAACCCGATCGCCTACGAGGGCGGCGAGACGGTGTTTATCGACACTGAGCTCGACTCCTGGAACATGTCGCCGGAAGCGCTGGAGAAGGCGTTCGAGCTCTATCCGGATGTCCGGCTGATCGTCATCGCTCACCTCTACGGCACGCCGGGCAAGTGCGACGAGATCCGCGCCATCGCGGACCGGCACGGCGCGCTGATCGTGGAGGACGCGGCTGAATCCTTCGGCGCGACCTATCACGGCACGCAGACCGGCATGTTCGGCGATTACAGCATCATCTCCTTCAACGGCAACAAGATCATCACCGGCAGCGCCGGTGGGATGTTCCTGACCGACAGCCTGGAGGACGCGCACAAGGTGCGCAAATGGTCCACCCAGAGCCGGGAAAACGCCGCCTGGTACCAGCACGAGGAGCTGGGCTACAACTACCGCATGAGCAATATCATTGCGGGCGTCATCCGCGGACAGCTGCCGCACCTGGAGGAGCACATCGCCCAGAAAAAGGCGATCTACGAGCTGTACCGCGAAGGCTTCCGTGGCCTGCCCGTCCGCATGAACCCGATCCCTGAGGGCACGGCGCCCAACTACTGGCTGAGCTGCCTGCTGATCGATGAGGATGCGATGTGCCGCCAGGTTCGCAGCGAGCGCGAGGCGCTCTATTACTCCGTGCCGGGCAAGTCCTGCCCCACTGAAATCCTCGGCGCGCTGGCCGCGTTTAACGCGGAGGGCCGCCCGATCTGGAAGCCCATGCACCAGCAGCCCATCTACCGCAATCACACCTTCATTACCACCCAGGGCATCGGCCGCGGCCGCTCTAACGCCTACATCGATGAAGGCGTGGCGGTGGACAACAGCAAGTGGCTCTATATCCATGGCCTCTGCCTGCCCAGCGACAACAAGATGACCGGGGACCAGGTGGACTTCGTGGTGGAGATCGTCAAACGGTGTTTTGAATAAGAGGCTGACTCGATCCTGAACCCATCTGCACGGCGGCGCGCCTGAGCGTGAAGCCGTGTGATGAAGCGCATGTTGTATGGCCCTGATCGGCCGCGTTCGGCAATCCGTTTGAACGCCATCCTGCGATGCTCGATTATCAACTCATGAACGATTGAAGGAAAGGAGGTGAATGTCATGACAAAGCGGCTGTTCTTCGCGTTTTTGCTGGCCCTTTTGATGACGTTCGCCTCCTGTTTTGTTTTGAGCGGCGCAGACGCGCTGGCGGCGGAGCGGACGGAGGCGGAAGCGCCTGAAGCCAGTGGCTTTGTCCTGCCCGCCGCGCTGCAATACATGGCGGAGGACGCCTTTGAGGGCACGCCGCTTGCGCCCACGGTTAAACCTGAGCAAAGCGCAAAACATACCGAAGTTCAATTGATGACAGACCCGGTCGAGGAGGATCAATACGTCTTCCTCGGCTTTGTGCTTCCGCTCTCGCTGGAACGCATCGAGGATGAGGCGTTCGAAGGCACGGGCGCAGCGCACGTGGATCTGCCGGAATCCGTAGCGGAGATCGGCGAGCGCGCGTTCGCCGATATGCCCCGACTGAAGCTGGTCAGGATCCCCAAGGCCTTTGTGGCGATCGCGTCGAACGCGTTTGCCGGCAGCACGGGGACCGTCCTGACCGGCGCGCCCAGCGGCTTCGCCCGGGCCTACGCGCAGGAAAACGGCCTGCCGTTCGTACAGGGCGTGGCAGTGGCCGCCGACGCGAGCGCGACGCACGCGCCCGGCGACGTCGGGCACCCGGACCGCGGCCCCTCTGTTCTGCTGACAGCAACAGACGCCGGTCTGGATTCAACGCCGAAATGGCGTCCCGTCAGAGAAATATTATCAGAACAATATCATCAATGCATCGCCCATCACGTCCAGGGCCGCTCTCCTCCGTTTGTCGGCTGATGAACCAAGGCTGACAAAAAAACATGAAGAGGAGAATACGAACATATGAAGTCACGTTATCTCAGCCTGCTCCTCGCGCTGACGATGCTGTTCACCTGCATCCCCGTCGGCATGCACGCCGAGGGTGACGACGCGAACGTCGTCGAAGCAGTCGAGGCAGTGGAAACTGTTCAGGAATCCGCCCCCGTAGAAGAAGCGCCCGTCGAGGAAGCGCCTGCCGCTGAGCCTGCTCCCGCGCCCGTCGAGGAAGCGCCTGCTGCGGAGCCCGCTCCTGCGCCTGTCGAGGAAGCGCCGGCTGCTGAGCCCGCTCCCGCGCCAGTCGAGGAAGCGCCGGCTGCCGAGCCCGCTCCCGCGCCTGTCGAGGAAGCGCCTGCTGCGGAACCCGCTCCCGCGCCTGTCGAGGAAGCGCCTGCCGCGGAACCCGCTCCCACGCCTGTCGAGGAAGCGCCCGCTGCGGAAGAACCCGCTCCCGCGGCTGAACCTGTGGAAGAGGCCCCCGCTGCGGAAGAACCCGCCGAGGAAGCGCCTGCCGAAGCCGAAGAACCGGCTGAAGAGGAAGCCGCTCCCGCCGAGGAAACGCCCGCTGCGGAAGAACCCGCTGAAGAGACGCCCGCCGCTGACGAAGCGACCGAGGCTGAGCCTGTGGAAGAAGCGCCTGCCTACGTTTTCCAGGCTGGCCTGGTGAACATCACCCGCGGCGAACTGTTCGCGGACAAGAAGCTGAAGGAATCCGCCGGCACGCTCAACGCGGAAGCTGTTGTGTACGCCGTGGAACGCATCTCCGGTGAAGGCGAGCTCGCCAAGAACGACGTGGTCCTGGTGGCCGCGAACGTCGCCGGCGAAATCGTCAACTACTATGTCAAGGCCGGCCGCCTGACCTGGCTGACTGACGACCAGGCCGCCGCCTATGCCAAGGCGAAGCATGACGACGGTGTGGACTATCGCGATGTGAAGCTCGACCCGGTCAATTTCACCGCCGCGGCCGCCGAAGAACCCGCCGCTGACGAACCGCAGGAAGCTCCCGCGGTGGAAGAACCCGCCGTGGACCTCACCGACATCGACCTGACCTTCGACGAGACCGAAGAGACCGTTGTCGCCGGTGACGAAGCGCCTGCCGCGGACGAAGCGGAAGAACCCGCTGCGACCGAAGTTGAAGAGCCTGCTGCCGAAGCCGAAGAACCGGCTGAAGAGGAAGCCGCTCCCGCCGAGGAAGCCCCCGTTGCGGAAGAACCCGCCGAGGACGAAGCTCCTGCTGAGGATGAGGCGCCCGCTGAAGTCCCCGCCGAGGATGAAACCGAGGAACCCGCTGACGTCGAAGCGCCCGCTGAAGAGCCCGCTGAGGATGAAGAAGCGCCCGCCGACGAACCCACTGAGGATGTGGGCGAAGAAGCCACTGAGGACGAAACTCCTGCCGAGGATGAGACGCCCGCTGAAGAGCCTGCCGCTGACACCTCCCGGAAGGCTGTTATCACGCTGAAGAGCAATAAGAACATCGGCATCCGCAGGGCGGCTGGCGCCAGCGCCGACGTCATTTTCACCCTGGACAACGGCACCGAAGTCACCGTCCTGTCCGAATCCGGCGAGTGGGCCTTCATCTCCGCCAATGGCCGCGAAGGCTACATCATGGTGAAATTCCTGTCCGATGCCGTAGCCGCGGAAGAACCGACCGAAGAGCCCGCTGAAGAGCCCACCGAATCGGCTGACGAAGAACCCACCGAGCAGACTGAAGAACTGCCTGCCGAAGAACCGGCTGAAGAGCAGGCCGAACAGCCCGCCGAAGAAAGCACTGATCCCGCTCTTGAGGGCCTGGAGCTGGATTTCGACGAAACCACCGAAGACGAAGCGGTCGAATCGACTGACGCCGTCGCCGAAGATAATCTCATTGAGGAAGACGAGGTCATTGATTTCGAAGAAGCCGAGGAAATAGTTGATGGCGAGAGTACGGAAAGTGGGACAAACACTCCTGTTTTCAGCACTCAGCCGCAGAATGCAATAGTAGCAGAGGGAGAAACTGTAA